>NZ_JBTMMT010000083.1:0-25705 GCF_055517075.1 Micromonospora sp. DSM 43699 | reverse complement strand
GGTTACGGGGTGGGGCGGGATTGGGCGAAGGTGGCGAAGGCGGCGAGGGACTCGGGGTTGGCCAGGGCGCCCTTGGCGGCGGCCGAGTCGACCGGGGTGCCGGTGAGGATCTTCTTGACCGGCACCTCCAGTTTCTTGGACGACAGGGTGCGCGGGACCGCCCTGACCTGGTGGATCTCGTCGGGGATGTGCCGGGGCGACAGCGCGGTACGCAGCTCGCGGGCGATCTTGCGGCGTAGCGCGTCGTCGAGCTCCAGGCCCTCGGCGAGCACCACGAACAGCAGCAACTCCCCCGCACCGCCCTCGTCGTCCTCCAGGTGCACCACCACCGAGTCGACGACCTCGTCGAGGCTCTCCACCACCGAGTAGAACTCGGCCGTGCCGAGGCGTACCCCGCCCCGGTTGAGGGTGGCGTCGGAGCGACCGGTGATCACGCACCCGCCCCGCTCGTTGATGGTGATCCAGTCGCCGTGCCGCCATACCCCGGGATAGACGTCGAAGTACGCCTCGGCGTAGCGGCGGCCGTCCGGGTCGTTCCAGAATCCCACAGGCATGCTCGGCATCGGCGCGGTGATCACCAGTTCGCCCAGCTCCCCGAGCACCGGGGTGCCGTCGGCCGAACGGGCCTCCACCTTCGCCCCGAGCGCCCGGCAGGTGATCTCACCGGCGTACACCGGTAGCAGCGGCACCCCGCCGACGAAGCCGGTGCAGACGTCCGTCCCGCCGGACAGCGACTGGAGTTGGAGGTCGGTGCCGACCGTCTCGTACACCCAGGTGAAGCCCTCGGCGGGCAGCGGCGCACCGGTGGAACCGACCCCGCGCAGCGCGGACAGGTCGGCGATCTCGCTGGGCACCAGGCCGGCCTTGCGGCAGGCCAGCAGGAACGGCGCGGACGTGCCGAAGTACGTGGTGCCGGTCTCCTCGGCCAGCCGCCACAGCGAGCCGAGGTCGGGGTGGCCGGGGTTGCCGTCGAACAGCACGATCGTCGTCCCGACGGCCGGCCCGGAGACCAGGAAGTTCCACATCATCCAGCCGGTGGTGGTGAACCAGAAGAACCGGTCGGCCGGGCCGAGATCATGGTGCAGGGCCAGCATCTTGAGGTGTTCCAGCAGGATGCCGCCGTGCCCGTGCACGATCGGCTTCGGCAGGCCGGTGGTGCCGGAGGAGTAGAGCACGTAGAGCGGGTGGTCGAACGGCACCGGCGTGAAGGTCAGCGGCTCGTCGGTCTCCGCCGCCAACTCGGCCCAGCTCAGGCCATCCTGGGGTACGCCGTCCGGCGCGGCCTCCGTGCGATCGGCGGGGCCGTCAGGGCTGGCCGAGACAGAGCCGACGGGGTTGGCCGGGCTGGCCGGGACAGAGCCGATGGGGCCGACAGGGCTGGCCGGGACAGAGCCGGCAGCGGCAGGACCGGCAGCGGCAGGGCTGACGGAAGCAGGGTCGGCGGGGGCCAGCGGGTGCAGATAGGGGATGTCGACGGTATTGGTCAGCGACGGCAGGGCGGCCCGGATGGCGGCCACCTCGGCGCGTCGGTCGACAGGCTTGTCGCCGTACCGGTAGCCGTCCACGGCCACCAGGACCTTCGGCGCGATCTGCTGCCAGCGGTCGACGACGCTACGGGTACCGAACTCCGGGGCGCAGGACGAGAAGATCGCCCCCAGGCTGCTGGTCGCCAGCAGCAGCACGTACGTCTCGGGGATGTTCGGCGCGTACGCGGCCACCCGGTCCCCGGCGACCACGCCGAGCCGGCGCAGCCCGGCCGCCACCCGACGGACCTGTTCGCGCAGTTCGGCGGCGGTCAGGGTGACCGGCGGACGGGTCTGGGAGTGCGCGACCACCACCGGGTCGGCGTCGGCCCGACCTGGCATCCGCAGCACGTTCTCGGCGTAGTTGAGCGTCGCGCCGGGGAACCACCGGGCACCCGGCATCGCCGGATCAGACAGGGTCGCCGTCGGCGGGGTGTGCGCCACCACCTCGAAGTGGTCCCAGATCGAGCGCCAGAAGGCGTCCAGATCGGTGACCGACCACTGCCACAGCGCGTCGTAGTCGGCGAAGTCCAGCCCCCGGTGCTCCCGCAGCCACCGCAGGTAGCCCCCGATCCGGGACCGCTCGCGTACGTCCGCCGGCGGCGTCCACAGCACGTCACCCACCGCTCCACCCTCCCTGAGGCCCCGCACGGCACTGTGCCCCGGGCCGTGACGCCATCTTGCCTACCTGCCAGCGCCATCATCCACACCGGCCCCCACCACCGAAACGTGCCCCGCGCACACAATCCGGCCTGCCACCCCCGGCAGCCCGCCCCGCACCGCCCCCGCCGATCAAGCAGCCAGCTCCCACTGATCAAGCCGCCAGACCCCGCTGATCAAGAGGTTCGGGTCAACATCCCGCCCGGACCTGCCCCAAACCTCTTGATCACCGTGGCGAACCCGGCGAGCTCGGAGGGCTCGGAGGGCTCGGAGTGGTTGGTGGGGGGTGGGGGGAGGTGCGGGGGTTTCCGGGGGCGGAGGAGGTGGCGGGGTTGCCGGACGCGGCGTTCGGGATGCCGGTCGCGCGGCGGGAGACGATCCGGGCATTGGCCCGGGCGGTCGCCGCCGGGGAGGTCGACCTGGAGCCGGGCGGGGACCGGGCGGAGACCGTACGACGGTTGACCGCGCTGCCCGGAATCGGGCCGTGGACGGCCGGCTACCTGGCCATGCGCGCCCTCGGCGACCCGGACGTGCTGCTCTGCACCGACCTCGCGGTACGCCGGGGCGCCGCCGCCCTCGGCCTGCCCCACACCCCCACCACCCTCGACACGTACGCCGAGCGCTGGCGACCCTGGCGGTCGTACGCGACGATCAGACTCTGGAGAGCGGCATGACGACCACCGGCACGACGGCAATCGGCACCACCACCATGGACACCCCGGCCGGCCCGCTGAGCGTGCTGGTCGGCCCGGACGGCGCGGTCCGGGCCGCCGGCTTCACCACCGCGCCGGAGAGCCTGCTGCCGCTCGTGCACCCGAGCCTGCGCGGCCCGCTCCGGCCGCACGCCGACCTCGGCCCGGTGACCGCCGCCGTGCACGCCTACCTCGACGGCGAGCTGACCGCGATCGACGAGGTGCCGGTGACCCAGCACAGCGGCGGGGCGTTCCTGACCCACGCCTGGACCGTGCTGCGCGACGTCAAGCCCGGCGAGCCGATCACCTACACCGCGTACGCCGCACTGGCCGGCCGGCCCGCCGCGGTCCGGGCGGCGGCCGCCGCCTGCGCCCGCAACGCCGCCGCCCTCTTCGTCCCCTGCCACCGGGTGCTACGCACCGACGGGACCCTCGGCGGCTACCGGTACGGGTTGGCGGTGAAGACGTGGTTGCTCGGTCATGAGCGGCGGCTGACGGCAAACTGACACAAGCCGACAGCGGCATCGACACCGTTCGACGCTACGGTCGGATGGTGCCCGCGCCGTGCGACGGCGACCCGGCCCCGAGGGTGGACGGCCGGGTCCGGCCGCTGCGCAACCTCTGGCGGCTGCGCCGCTACCTGCGCCCGTACGCCCCCGCGTACGCCCTGTTGCTGCTGGCCGCGCTGGCGGCCACCGGGGCCGGTCTCGCCGTACCCCTGGTGGTGCAGCGGGTGGTGGACGGGCCGGTGGCCCGGCACGACCCGGCCGGGTTGCTGCGGCTCGGCGGGCTGGCCCTGCTGCTCGGGCTGGTCGAGGCGGTGCTGATCTTCATCCGGCGGTGGAGCCAGTCCTCCTCGTCGGCCGGCATGGAGGCGACCATCCGCGCCGACCTCTACGCCCACCTGCAACGGCTGCCGGCCGGTTTCCACGACCGCTGGCAGTCCGGGCAACTGCTGTCCCGGGCCACCAGTGACCTGTCGGTGCTGCGCCGGTTCCTCTCCTTCGGCCTGCTCTTCCTGGTGCTCAACCTGGTCACCTACGTCGCCGTGGTGATCCTCCTGGTGCGGTTGCACGGGCCGCTGGGTCTGCTGGTGGCGGCCAGCGCGGTGCCGCTGTTCGTGATCAGCCGCCGGTTCGGCAGGCGCTACCACGCGGTCTCCCGGCGGATGCAGGACCAGCAGGGCGACGTGGCCACCCTGGTCGAGGAGACCGCGCAGGGGCTGCGCACCATGAAGGCGTACGGGCGGGGGCCGGAACTGGCCGAACGGTTCGCCCGGCGGACCAGCGCGCTGCACGACACCGGGGTCGGCAAGGGTGCCATGCAGGCCCGCGCCTCGGCCCTGTTCGACCTGGTGCCCAACCTGACCCTGGGCGCGGTGCTGGTCGGCGGCGCGACGCTCGTCGCCCGGGACGCGCTGACCGTCGGCGAGCTGGTCGCCTTCGTCAGCCTCCAGCTGATGCTGATCTGGCCGGTGCAGTCGCTCGGCTGGATCATCGCCAACGGGCAGGAGGCGGCGACCGCGGCGGACCGGATCCAGGAGGTGCTGGACACCCCTCCGTCGATCGTGGACGCTCCGGACGCCGTCGCGCTGGCCCGGTCGGCGATCCGCGGCCGGCTCCGCTTCGAGGGGGTGTCGTTCCGTTATCCGGGCAGCCCGGAGCCGGTGCTGCGGGAGATCGAGCTGACCGTCGAGCCGGGCGAGACGCTGGCCCTGGTCGGGGCGACCGGCTGCGGCAAGAGCACGCTGCTCTCCCTGGTCCCCCGGTTGTACGACGTGACCGACGGCCGGATCACCCTGGACGGGCACGACCTGCGGGCGCTGCGGCTGGACGCGCTGCGCCGGCTGGTCGGGGTGGCCTTCGAGGAGCCGACCCTGTTCTCCATGTCGGTCTGGGAGAACCTCACCCTGGGCTGCCCGGACGCCGACGCCGACCAGGTCCGGGCCGCGTTGACGCTGGCCCAGGCCGACTTCGCGTACGAGCTGCCGTGGGGGTTGGCGACCCGGGTGGGCGAGCAGGGCCTGTCGCTCTCCGGTGGGCAGCGGCAACGGCTGGCGCTGGCCCGCGCGGTGCTCGGCCGGCCGGCGCTGCTGGTCCTGGACGACCCGCTCTCCGCCCTGGACGTGCAGACCGAGGCGCTTGTCGAGGCGGCGTTGCGCCGGGTGCTGCGGGAGACCACCGCGCTGCTGGTGGTGCACCGACCGTCGACCGTGGCACTGGCCGACCGGGTGGCGCTGCTCGACGGGGGCCGGATCGTCGCCGTCGGGCGGCACTCCGAGCTGCTGGCCACGGTGCCGGCGTACCGGGCGGTGCTCGCCGCCGAGCCCTCGGCGACTCCGGGCCTGGTGCGTTCGTGAGCCGTCGCCCGCCCCGACAGCACATTCCGGCCGGGAGCGACGGCCGGTCCATCGGCGCGCTGTCGCGCTGGCGTGGGCTGGCGACCGACCCGGACGCCGACCGCAGCCGGGCCGAGGACGACTCACCCGAGGCCGTCGCCAGGCTGCGCGCTCGGAGCCGGGCGCTGCTGCGGGACCTGCTCCGGCCGCTCCGTCGACCGCTCGGCGCGGCGGTGGCCCTGCTGCTCGCCCAGAACACCGCCGCGATGGCCGGGCCCTACCTGGTCATGCTCGGCATCGACCGGGCGGTGCCCCCGCTGCGGGCCGGCGACCCGGGTCCGCTGGCCGCCGTCGCGGGCGCGTTCACCGTCGCGGCCGTCACCGAGTACGCCGCCCGGCGCGGCTACCTCACCCGCTCCGCCCGGATCGGCCAGGCCGTCCTGCTCCAGCTCCGCCAGCGGGTGTACGGCCACCTGCTGACCCTGTCGGTCGGCTTCCACGAGCGCTACACCTCGGGTCGGGTGGTGTCCCGGCTCACCAGCGACGTGGACTCCATCGCCGAACTGGTCGACGGCGGGATCGACACCCTGGTCGCCGCCGCGCTGTCGGTCCTGTCGGTCGCCGCCATCCTGCTCTGGTTGGACCTGCCACTGGCGGCGCTGACCCTGCTGGCGTTCCCGTTCCTGTTCTGGCTGTCCCGCTGGTTCGCCCGCGCCTCGGCGCACGCCTACCGGCACAGCCGGGAGGCGATGGCCCTGGTGATCGTCCACTTCGTCGAGTCGCTGCGCGGTATCCGCGCGGTGCAGGCGTTCCGCCGGGAGCCGCGCAACCAGCAGATCTTCGGGACGGTCAACGACGAGTACCGGGGGGCCAGCCTGCTCGGGTTCCGGCTGATCGCCACGTACTCGCCGGGGATCAAGGTGATCGGCAACGTCACCGTCGCGCTGGTGCTCGGGTACGGCGGCTGGCGGGTGCTCGGCGGCGACACCGAGGTGGGGGTGCTCGCCGCGTTCCTGCTCTATCTGCGCCGGTTCTTCGAGCCGATGCAGGAGCTCAGCCAGTTCTACAACTCGCTGCAGTCCGCGACGGCCGCGCTGGAGAAGCTGGCCGGGGTGCTGGATGAGCGTCCCGGGGTGCCCGAACCGGCGTCACCGGTGCCGCTGCCGGCCGGGCCGGGCCGGGGCGCGGTGACGTTCCGCGCGGTCCGGTTCGGCTACCGGCCGCAGGCGCCGATCCTGGCCGGGCTGGATCTGGCCGTGCCGGCCGGGCAGACGGTGGCCCTGATCGGCCCGACCGGTGCCGGCAAGTCGACGGTGGCGAAGCTGCTCGCCCGGTTCCACGATCCGGACGACGGCACGGTCGAGCTGGACGGCGTCGACCTGCGGGAGCTGGTCGACGCCGAGCTGCGGCGCGCGGTGGTGCTGGTGACCCAGGAGAACCACCTGTTCGGCGGCTCGGTGGCGGAGAACATCCGGTTCGGCCGGCCGGACGCCACCGACGCGGCGGTGCAGGCGGCGGCGCGGGCGATCGGCGCGCACGATTTCATCGCCGCCCTGCCCGACGGGTACGACACCGACGTGCACCGGCGCGGCGGGCGGCTCTCCGCCGGGCAACGGCAGCTCGTCGCGTTCGCCCGCGCGTTCCTGGCCGACCCCCGGGTGCTGATCCTCGACGAGGCGACCTCGTCGCTGGACGTGCCGACCGAGCGGTTGGTGCAGCAGGCGCTGGCCACCGTGCTGCGGGACCGCACCGCGCTGGTGATCGCGCACCGGCTCTCCACTGTGGAGACCGCCGACCGGGTGCTGGTTGTCGACTCCGGACGGATCGTCGAGGACGGCCCACCGGGCCTGCTCGTCACCACCGGTGGCCGGTACGCCGCGCTGCACCGGCAGTGGCGCGACTCGCTGGTCTGACGGGCCGTCCGGCACCGCTCCGGGGCAGCCGGTGGGCCGCGTGCCGGATAGACTCTGCCCGCATCGATGGGTCTCGCCCCCGTTTCCACCGGTCCCACCGGCGGACGGGCGTGGTGGGGCCGATCGCATCGCCGGGCATACGGGGAGGTTGCGGCGTGCGGATTCGCGGACGAATGGTGCTGGCGGCGGCAGTGGCGCTGGGCATGGCGGGGACGACAGGGGTGGCGCTGGCCGTGGACGGGGCCACCGGCCCGGTCCACGAATCGAACGGTGGGGCCTGGGCCGCCGGGGTGGCCCCGGTCGCCGAGGAGGCCCCGGCGGCGACCCGCACCGGCACCGGTGGCCGGGCGGCAGCGCCGGCGGCCCCCCGCCCGGCACCGGTGGTGACCCGTCCGGCGACGCAGGTGGCGCAGGCCGCCCCCGCCTCGGTGAGCTACCTGAGCGAGCGTTACCGGGTCGCCCCGGGCGAGGCCGCCCGCCGGCTCGCCCTCCAGGAGCTGTCCGCGCCGCTGGCCGACATCCTCGCCGCCCGCTTCCCCGGCTCGTACGCGGGGATGTGGCTGGACCAGGCCGGTGGTGGGGTGCTCACCATCGCCGCCACCGACCCGGCCCCGGTCACCGAGGCGGTCGCCGGCCTGCCGGATGCCCGGCACGTCACCGTCGTGCCGGTCCGCCACTCCCGGCGCGACCTCGACGCGGCGGCCAGTCGGGTGGCCGGGTCGCTGGGCGTCACCGCCGGGCAGGACGTGCTTGTCGACGAGCGGGCCAACGAGGTGCTGGTGCTCACCGGCGACACGGTGCCGGCCGACGACGCCCGACTGGCCGGCGTGCTCGGCGCGGGCGGGGTGCCGGTCCGGGCCCAGTCCCGGCTCGACGGCTCCTCGATCCCCAAGGCGTGCGACCCGCGCTACTGCGCCGAGGCGCCGATGCGCGGCGGCATCCGGCTGGACGTGCCCCGCGACGACGGCACCGTCGGCGGTTGCACCACCGGCTTCAACGTCCGGGCGAAGTCCGGGCAGTACTACGTGCTGACCGCCGGGCACTGCGTGGTCGGCGGCCGGCACCAGCGTGTCGACGACACCTGGCACCAGTTCCTCGGCCCGAAGGTGCCTGTGGGTCTGGAGTCGACCGCTCCGGTGCTGGCCGAGAACGCCTTCCCCTACGACTACGCGGTCCTGCCGTACGCCAAGGGGGCGACGACCCGCTGGGCGTACCCGAGGCGGGGTGTGGGCAACACGCCCAGCCTGGTCAACTACTGGTGCGTGGCGGACAATCCGGCCTGCGCCAGCAAGGGCAGCCGCGACGTGCCGGTCACCGGCGTCACGTCGTACGGCGCGGTGCAGGCCGGTTGGGTGGTCTGCGCCACCGGGTCGGCGTACACCCCGAAGGCCGGCGAGCAGTACGTCGACTCGGGGGCCGGGGCCGGCTTCCTGCCGGGCACCCGCTGTGGCGAGGTCATCGGCAAGGCCAGCGGCGGGATCGACGTGCGGGTGTGCGCCCGGCCGGGGGACAGCGGAGGTCCGCTGTTCACCGAGTCCGACGGGCGGGCGCTGGGCATCCTGAGCAACGGTGACGACGGCGAGGGCCCCTGCACCAACCCGGACGAGAAGAACACCTACGCGCCGGTCTCGGTCATCCTCGACCGGGTCAACGGTCGCACCGGGCTCGACTTCCAGATCGCCACCAAGGGCCCGCTGCTCGCCCCGCCGGCCGCCTCCGCGAACCGGTAGACCACCCGGGCCCGCCCCGCGCCCGCGCCGCACACCCACCGCGCCGCACGGCGCACACCCGGCGCGAGGTAGCCGGCACGCCCGGTAAAGCCGGTGGGCGGGGCGTCGGCGGATGCCTACGATCGACCGATGACTGACACGGCGAGGACGGCCCGCGCCGGTGTTCCCGAACGTCCCACCCTGGACGGCATCGAGGAACGCTGGGCGCAGCGCTGGCAGGAGGAGGGCACGTACGCGTTCGACCGGGAGAAGGCGACCGTAACGGGGGCGACCGTAACGGGTCGCGGGTCGGCGGCGGACGCGCCGCGTCGGCACGGTCGGGGCGACGACGTGTACTCCATCGACACCCCGCCGCCGACCGTGTCCGGCGAGCTGCACATGGGGCACGTCTTCTCGTACACGCACACCGACACGGTGGCCCGGTTCCAGCGGATGCGCGGCCGGAACGTGTTCTACCCGATGGGCTGGGACGACAACGGCCTGCCCACCGAGCGCCGGGTGCAGAACGTCCACGGGGTGCGCTGTGACCCGTCCCTGCCGTACGACCCGGCGTGGCAGCCGCCCGACGCCCCGGTCACCGAGGCCCGCCGTCGGGAGCCGACGCCGATCTCCCGACGCAACTTCGTGGAGCTGTGCGGGCGGTTGACCGCCGCCGACGAGCAGGTCTTCGAGGCGCTCTGGCGGCGGCTCGGGCTGTCGGTGGACTGGTCGTTGACGTACACCACGATCGGGCGGGCGGCACGGGCCGCCTCACAGCGGATGTTCCTGCGCAACCTGGCCCGGGGTGAGGCGTACCAGGCGGAGGCGCCGACGCTCTGGGACGTCGGCTTCGGCACCGCCGTGGCCCAGGCGGAGCTGGAGGACCGGGAGCGCCCGGGGGCGTACCACCGGCTGCGGTTCACCGGGCCGGACGGGCGGGAGGTACTCATCGACACCACCCGCCCGGAGCTGCTGCCGGCCTGCGTGGCGCTGGTCTGCCACCCGGACGACGAGCGCTACGCCGACCTGGTGGGCACTTCGGTGCGTACCCCCGTGTTCGGCGTGGAGGTGCCGGTGCGCGCGCACCCGCTGGCGGACCCGGGCAAGGGCACCGGGGTCGCGATGGTCTGTACGTTCGGTGACCTGACCGACGTGACCTGGTGGCGGGATCTCGACCTGTCGACCCGGGTGGTGATCGGCCGGGACGGTCGACTGCTGGCCGAGCCGCCGGCCGGCGTGCCGGCGGCGCCCTACGCGGCGCTGGCCGGGCAGTCGGTCAACGCCGCCCGGCGGACCCTGGTGGCGCTGCTGCGCGAGGCCGGCGACCTGGTCGGCGAGCCGCGCGAGATCACCCACCCGGTGAAGTTCTACGAGCGCGGTGACCGGCCGTTGGAGATCGTCTCGACCCGGCAGTGGTACCTGCGAAACGGTGGCCGGGACGCGGAGCTGCGGGCGGCGCTGCTGGCCCGGGGCGACGAGCTGCGCTGGGTGCCGGAGCACATGCGACACCGCTACGCGCACTGGGTGGGTGGGCTGACCGGTGACTGGCTGGTCAGTCGGCAACGCTTCTTCGGGGTGCCGGTGCCGGTGTGGTACCGGCTCGACGCCGTTGGCGAGCCGGACCACACCAACCCTCTCACACCGGACGAAACGTCGCTGCCGATCGACCCGTCCAGTGAGCCGCCGCCGGGCTACGACGAATCGCAGCGCGGCCTGCCCGGCGGTTTCGTCGGCGACCCGGACGTGCTGGACACCTGGGCCACCTCGTCGTTGACCCCGCAGATCGTCGGCGGCTGGGAGACCGACCCGGAGCTGTTCGACCGGGTCTTCCCGATGGACCTGCGCCCGCAGGGGCAGGAGATCATCCGGACCTGGCTCTTCGCCACAGTGGTCCGCGCCCACCTGGAACACGGGGTGCTGCCCTGGCGGGACGCGGTGCTCTCCGGCTGGATCCTCGACCCGGACCGCAAGAAGATGTCCAAGTCCAAGGGGAACGTGGTCACCCCGATGGCGCTGCTGGAGCAGCACGGCTCGGACGCGGTCCGCTACTGGGCGGCCAACGGCCGGCCCGGCATGGACCTGGCGTTCGACCCGGCGCAGATCAAGGTGGGCCGGCGGCTGGCCACCAAGCTGCTCAACGCGTCGAAGTTCGCGCTCGGGCTGGGTGCCGCCGACGCCCTGCGCACTCCGGCGACCACCCCGCTGGACACCGCCATGCTCGCCGAACTCTCCGCCGTGGTCGCCACCGCCACCGCCGCCTTCGACGGGTACGACCACACGGCCGCGTTGCAGGCCGCCGAGGCGTTCTTCTGGCGGTTCTGCGACGACTACATCGAGTTGGTGAAGGAACGCGCCTACGGCACCGGGCCCGGGGCGGACTCGGCCCGCGCGGCGCTGGCCACCGCCCTGTCGGTGCAGTTGCGACTCTTCGCCCCGGTGCTGCCGTACGTGACCGAGGAGGTCTGGTCGTGGTGGCGGTACGGCTCGGTGCACCGGGCCACCTGGCCCACCACGTACGAGGTGGACCGGGCGATCACCGGCACCGGTGACCCGGCCCTGCTCCAACTGGCCGGGGAGGCCCTGGCGCAGGTCCGCCGGGCCAAGTCCGAACGCAAGCTGTCGATGCGGGCGGAGATCCCGCTGGCCGAGGCGCTGGGCCCGGCCGCCCTGCTGGACCAGCTCACCCTGATCGCCGACGACGTGCGCGCCGCCGGCCGGATCACCACCCTCGACCTGCTTCCCGACCGCACCCCCGAGCTGGTGATCGCCAGCGCCTTCTGACCGGAGCGGCTGGCGGACCGGCGCGGTTTCGCTGATGTGGCGGTGTCCCCGCGAAAGGACACCGCCACACCGCCGACATCGTGTCGATCGTCAGCTGGTTTCGCCGGCGATGCTGAAGGAGCGGAGCCGGTCGATCGCCAGCACGGTGAAGCCGATGCTCACCAGGGCGGTCAGCACCCCCGCGACAGGCACCGAGACGGTGGTCGACAGCAGCGCGGTGGGGGCCATCCGGTCGGCCAGGGCGATCACCCACTGCTGGATCGACAGCACCTTGGTGCCGCTGACGAAGTTGCCCAGCAGCCCCTCCCAGATCAGCACGTACACCAGGCCGAGGAGCACCGGCCGCCGGGTGACCAGGCTGAGCGCCAGGAACAGCGCCGAATAGGCGAGCGCGCCCAGCGCCGAGGCGGCGGCGAGGGCCAGGCCGAGGCGTACCGAGTCGGCGAGCACGCCCGCGACGTAGAGCGGCACGGCGACGGTGGCCGCGCTGACCCCGGCGGCCACCGCGAGTTTCGGCAGCACGATCTGCCAGCGGGGCAGCGGCTTGGTCAGGATGTGCACCACCGTGCCGTCGTCGATCTCCGCGCCGAGCACGCCGGTGCCGACGATGAGCGCCACCACCGGCAGCACCACGGCCAGGCCGAGGCCGACGAGCACCGGCTGGCCCCACTCACCCGGGTCCACCCCGAGCGACCGGCAGAGCACGGCGAGCAGCACCAGCACCGCCGGCAGCGGCAGCAGCATGAGGAACCGGCGGCGGCCGAAGAGCCCGCGGGCGGTGATCCAGGAAACGGTCGACATCAGGCCTCCACCAGGTAGGAGAAGACGCTCTCCAGGGACTCGTCCTCGGGGGTCAACTGTCGGACCCGGATCTGCTGGGCGAGCGCGATCTTGGGCAACGCCCGGGTGAACGCGCCGTAGTCGCCGGCCCGTACGGTCAGGCCGGTCTTGTCCAGCTCGACGCCGGTGACCGACGGGTCGGCCATCAGCGCCACGGCCAGCGCCCGGTCGTCGGTGGAGCGGACCGCGAAGACGTGCGGTCGGTTGGTCATCAGCCGGCGGATGGTCCGGAAGTCGCCGGAGGCGGCCAGTCGACCGGCCACCATCACCTGCACCGTGCCGGAGACCTGCTCGACCTCCTCCAGGATGTGCGAGCTGAACAGGATCGTCCGCCCGGCGTCGCCGAGGGAGTGCAGCAGGCCCATCATGTGCAACCGTTGGCGCGGGTCCATCCCGTTGAACGGCTCGTCGAGCAGCAGCACCTGCGGGTCGTGCACCAGCGCGGCGGCCACCCGGGTCCGCTGCCGCATCCCCTTGGAGTACGTGCCGATCCGGCGGTCCTGCGCGTCGGTCATCTCGACCAGCTCGATCGCCCGCCGGGCGGCGGCCGCCGGGTCGGGCAACCGGTGCAGCTTGGCGCTGGCCAGCACGAACTCCTTGGCGGTGAGGAAGGAGTGCACCGCCTCCCGCTCGCTGACCAGCCCGAGCCGGCGGTAGACGGCCGGGTTACGCCAGGTCGACTCGCCGTCGAGGGTGAGCGTGCCCCGGGACGGGGCGAGGAAGCCGGCCATCATGTGCAGCAGGGTGGTCTTGCCGGCGCCGTTCGGGCCGAGCAGGCCGGTCACTCCGGAGCCGAGCCGCATGGTGACGTCGTTGACCGCCACCACGTTGCCGTACCAGCGGGAGACCCCGGCGAGGTCCAGGGTGCTGGTGACGACCGTCGGCCGGGCGTCGGTGTCGAGTGTGGTCATCGGGCGGCCACCTTCCGGTATCGCAGCAGCAGCAGGGCGGTGCAGGCGGTGACCAGCAGCACGGCGACGATCGCGTAGACCGGGCCGAAGCTGCCGATCGGCATCCCGCCGCCCTGTCCCTCGGGCACCAGCAGGTCACCGAGCGCCCAGGTGCCCACCCCACCGACCAGCGTCGACGGCGAGGCGAGGAAGGCCAGCTCGTTGACCGCGTGGGACGGCAGGATCGACAGCACGCCGACGATCGGGGTGGTCATCAGGAAGACCGCCACGATCCCACCGGCGGCGAAGGCCCGCTTACCGGTGAGCGAGGCGACCAGCAGGCCGATCGCGGCGAAGACCACCGCCCACAGCCCGGCGTAAAGCAACCCGGGCAGCAGGTCCAGCAGCTCGTTCCAGGCTCCGCGCAGGCCGTCGGAGGTGGTGAACGCCGCGCCCAGGAACATCACCAGCTGCGGCCCGCCCAGCAGCAGCCAGAGCGCGCTGACCAGGGAGAGCAGCTTGGCCAGCGCGTAGTCGTCGCGCGGCAGCGGCCGGGAGAAGTACAGCGGGAGTACGCCGCTGCGCAGGTCCCGGGAGACCAGCTCGGGGGCGGCCACCGCGACGAAGAAGATGACCAGCCAGCTCATCGCGTCGGCGAACTGGGCGTACGTCATCACCACCTGGCCGAGCTGGCTGCGGACCGCGGTGAGGCCGGCGGCCACCACTGTCACGATGCCGACGACCAGCCAGGGGAAGATCTTCGCCTTGGCGCTGCGGCCCAACCCGAAGACCGTCCGCAGGCCGTGCAGGTAGAGCGCGCCGAAGACGTGCCGGCGGCCCAGCCTCGGGCCGGTGTAGCGCTGGTAGCCGATGTCGTGGATGACGCCGGTCGGCTCAGGCATTGCTGGGCTCCCTCGGGGCGAAGAGTTCGGCCACCCGGTGCCGGCGCTGGTCCAGCCGGTGCAGCGGCAGGTCCAGCTCGGCGACCGCGCCGAGGATCAGGTCGTAGGTACGCTCGTCGACGAGCGGGACGAGCAGCATCCGGCCGTCCCGGGTCACCGGCAGGTCGAGCGCGGCGAGTCGGCCGGCCAACTGGTCGGTGCCCTCGCTCACCTCGACGGCGAGCACGTCGGTGGCCGAGGTCATCGCGTCGATCCGGTCGGCGCGCAGCAACCGGCCCCCGTCGATCGCGACCAGGGTGTCGCAGATCCGCTCCACCTCGCCCAGCAGGTGCGAGCAGACCAGCACGGAGATGCCGAACTCGGTGCCGATCCGGTGGACCAGGGCGAGCATGGCGTCCCGGCCGGCGGGGTCGAGGCCGTTGGTGGGCTCGTCGAGCAGCAGCAGGTCCGGGTCGTGCACCAGCGCCTGGGCCAGCTTGACCCGCTGCTTCATCCCGGTGGAGTAGCCCCCGACCGGCCGGTACCGCTCCTCGTAGAGGCCGACGTGGCGCAGCGTCTCGGAGGCGCGCTCCCGGGCCACCGTGCGGGGCAGGCCGCTCATCCGCCCGAGGTGGGTGACGAGTTCGGCGGCGGAGAGGTCGGGTGGCAGCGCCTCGTGTTCGGGCATGTATCCGACCCGGGCGCGGACCGCCGCCGGGTCGGTGGTGGGGTCGAGGTCGAGCACGGAGACCCGTCCGCTGGTCGGCGGGAGCAGGCCCAGCAGGATCTTGATCAGGGTGGACTTGCCGGCGCCGTTCGCGCCGACCAGCCCGATGATCCCCGGCTCGACCGCGACGGTCAGGTCGGCCAACGCGGTGACCCGGCCTCCGTACGTCTTGGTCAGCGACTCGGTCGCGATCAGTGTCACGTCCGCCAGCCTAGGGAGCGGCCACCCTGGCAGGTATCCGGAATCGCCCGGGGACTTCCCTGAGGTCGGTGACGGCCCTGAGGTCGGTGACGGCCCTGAGGTCGGTGACGGGACGCGGGCCTGGTGCCGGCCCGCGTCCCGTCGGCTTCAGCTCCGGGCGATCACCTCGTGCTTGCCCAGGCTCTCGGTCCGCTGGCCGATGAGGGTGCGTAGCCGGGCCACGTCGGAGTCGACGGCGGCGGCGTCCGCCCCGTCGACCTTCTTCAGCACCGTGCTGATCGCGGTGAGTGACTCCGCCGCCTTCCCGCTGCCGAAGACCTGTCGGTACAGCTCCCGGTAGGCGTCCTCGTAGGTCGCCTTGAAGGCGGCGCTGGCGAGGAAGCGCTCCTTGAGCTTGTGGCCCATCATCATCCCGCCGCGCGGGCCACCACCCTCGTTGTCCGCGCCCCGGGCACCCGGCCCGGCCGGCTGCCCGGGTGGCCCCCCGGCCTGCTGACCGGCCTGCGGCCCCGGCTGCTGGCCGGTCCCGCCCGGTGCTGCCTGGCCCGGGGGCGCACCGTTGACACCGACCGCGCCGGGGAAGCCCCGGCCCGTGCCGAACCCGCCACTGTCGTGCGGGCCCTGGCTGGCGTTGCCGCTGAAGGTCAGGTTGTGGTCCCAGCTGATCACGCTGAACTTCTTCGTCCCCAGGTCGTACCAGAGGTAGTAGTTCTTCCCCGGGCCGGCCATGTCGTCGAAGTTGAGCAGCAGGTTCTGCAACGCGACGTACCGGGCGAAGGACGCCACGTCCACCCTGTCGGCGAGGTGCGCGTCGAACTCCTCGTCGCTGGCCGAGTTCACCCACCGGATCAGGTTGATCACCGGTTGCAGGTCCTGGCTGCCCTTCATGGTGATCTGCTTGAAGTCGTCGGCGTACTCGGTCGGGTCGTCGCCCTG
Organism: Micromonospora sp. DSM 43699; assembly: GCF_055517075.1. Classification (NCBI taxonomy): domain Bacteria; kingdom Bacillati; phylum Actinomycetota; class Actinomycetes; order Micromonosporales; family Micromonosporaceae; genus Micromonospora; species Micromonospora sp. DSM 43699. The sequence continues at coordinate 9,614 of NZ_JBTMMT010000083.1, read as the reverse complement.
GTCGGTGAAGCTGCCGCTGGCCAGCGACTTGTAGAGCACCCCTGTGCCGTCCATCTGATCGGCGAAGTGCTCGTCCGGGTGCTCGACCAGCAGCCGGGCGGTGGTGGGCCGGTCGTTGACGCTGAACGAGGAGTACGCGTACCGCTGCGCGGCCTCACCCGTGGCGTCCAGCAGCGACAGCGACAGGGCCTCGTTGAGCACAGTCGAACCGCCGCCCATGCCGCCCACCCGGACGGCCACCTCCCGGTGCCCCTGGTAGCGCCGGCCGTCGACGAACTCGTCGAAGCTGAGCAGCCACGGCAACGTCTCCGGTTCCTCGGCCTTCAACGCCGCCCGGGTCATCCCACCGGGGAACTGACCACCACCGGCCTGCTGATCACCGCCGGCCTGCTCGCCTGCTCCGGGCTGCTGGGCGCCGGGAGCAGCACCGTCCGGCGGCCCGCCGCCGGGGAACCCGGCGCCCTGCGGCGGCCCGCCGTCGGGTGGCCCGCCCGGGAACCCGCCGCCCGGTCGCGGCCCACCGCCGTCCTCACCCCGGCCCCCGAAGGGCCGCGTCTCGCCCTTCCAACTGAGCTGGCCGAGCGTCGAGTTGCCCTTGAGCCGGATGCCCACGCTGGGGATCGTGGTCCCGTCGACGGTCAGGTCGGCCTCGACGTACTCCTTCTCGCCCTCCTTCCAGTAGGCGTCGAGCATCCGCTCGTAGTCCGCGTTCCGGAACGTCAGCGAGATCTCGTGCGCTCGACCGGCGTCGAAGAGGTCGACGGTGCCGGGGATGTCCACGCTCACCACGTCGCCCCCGGAGCTTCCGGTGCTGGTCACGTAGGGGCGGATCCGTTCCGTCCCCAGCACCAGGGTCAGCACGGCGAGGAAGGCCGCGCAGGTGGTGAGCAGCTTCCAGTTCTGCCGCACCCGGACCGGCAGCCGGCGACGCAGCCGAGGCGGCAGCACCGACCGGGTACGCAGGGACTGCGCCATCACAGGTCCGTCTGGTCGTAGCCGGTCAGCACGGTCACCCGTTGGCCCGAGGTCCGCTCACTGAGCGCGCTGATCAGGTCGCCCGGCTCGCCGCCCTTCTTCAACCGGACCGTGTACGTCATCTCGGTGAGCGCACCGGCCCGGATCGTCTCCATGCTGACCAGTTCGAACTCGGTGGTGTGCCGGACCAGCACGTCCTGGATGTCGGCGGTGTGGTTGCCGCCGGCCGGGACCTGGACCTTGACGACCTGCCGCTGCACGTTGAGCGCGAACCAGTTGAACCGGTACATCACCACGATGATCAGGCTGATCGCCACGGCGGCGGCGACGGCCAGGCTGTAGAACCGGGTGCCGCAGGCCATCCCGACGCCCATCACCAGGAAGATGAAGCCGACGTCGCGGGTCTCCTTGATGGCGTTGCGGAACCGCACCACCGACAGCGCGCCGACCAGGGCGAAGGCCCGCGCGATGTTGGAGCCCACCACCAGCATGATCAGCGAGATCAGCATGCCCAGGATGATCAGCGTCTGGACATACGACTGGCTGTACGACACGTTGCGGTGGGTGGCCCGGTAGACCCAGCCGATCATGGCGCTGAGCAGGAAGGACAACGACAGCGTGAGGGCGATGTCGCCCGTGCTGAAGGTGCCGGACAGGTCCTGGAACGTGATGTCCATCGGGGTTCAGGCCTCGTTTCTCGGGGTGGGGGCCACCAGGTCGGCAGCGGGATCGGCATCCTGGACGTGGAAGATCGAGCGCGGCACCCGGCCGAACGCCTCGACGCTCTGGCAGTACTTGGAGACCCGCACCACCGACAGCTCGGCCCGGCCGGCCAGGTCGGTGAGCCAGTACGGGACCCGTTCGTTCGCCTTGACCTCGACGATCGACTTCGAGGCCGGAATGATCAGGCGGTTCTCGGCGTCCGCGCCGAGGTGGAAGTCGCGGTCCCGGCCGCGTACCCGGTGGTCGAGGGTGACCCGCAGGCCGAGGTCGGCCCCCTGGCCGACGAACGCCTCACGCTGGTAGCCGGTCATCGCCACCGGGCGCAGGTCGAGGCCGGAGACGAGTTCCAGCACCTCCTCGACGAAGCCGCGCTGGGAGGGATCGTGCTCGATCATGACGCGCTCGTCGCAGAGTCGGCGGGCCACCCGGTAGGGCACGGCGATCCGGCGCTTCTGGGTGACCCGGTTGACCCGCTGCTTGATCTCGACGTGCACGGTCCCGTCGTCGGTCACGCCGGACCGGTCGCCGTAGTGGCGTACCCGCAGCTTGCGACGGAACTTCAGCCCTTCGATCTTCTCCCAGTAGAAACGCAGGTCGGTGGTGTCGTAGTAGACGCTCCAGACGCCGTAGCCACCGTCACCGCCGTGCGCGTCGGGCGTCATCCGGGCGGCGAGTGCGGCCCGCAACGCCGGCACCTTCGTCGTCTCGACCAGGTACTTGATCTCGTACCGGTTGAACGCGTGCAGCTTGCTCGGCGCCCGAAGGGCGTGGCCGGCATGGTCGGTGTCACCGGGAGGGGGCGACGACTCACGATGCCCTCCGGCGGAGGGTTCGGCGATGGTGGACGGATCGGATCTTGGGGTCCGGCGGGGGAACCGTAGTCGCATGCGGTGGGCGCTTTCTGATCGTGAAAGGGTCGCCGGTAGCTAAGGTGACCGGACCGGAAAGTCGATGTGAACGACCTATGAACGAGCTATGGATCGTGGATGTCCGACGGTGGTAAGGCTTTCGTAACGCCGCCGGCCGGTGATCGGCCGCCGTGGTCCGGCGAGACTGGGCGGCATGTCCCGTCGCCTGTTGCGTACCCCGCTGACCTGGGTCGCCGTCGCCGTTCTCGGCGTCGGCACCGCCTTCGGCCTGTACTGGTTCCAACCCTGGAAGGTGGTGACCGACAACCAGGTCGACGAACAACTCTCCGAGGTGGACGCCGCTCCGGCCGGCACCACCCCGATCGACGCCCCCGGCACCGCGCCCACCGGGGCCACCCCCGCCGGCACCACGTCGACCACCCCGGCCGCAGGGACAGGGACCTCCGCCGGCAGCCCCACCAGCACCCGGCCGGTGGTGCTCAGCCGGGGGGAGTTCGTCAGCCACGAGCACGACACCTCGGGCACCGCCCGGATCGTCCGCACCGCCGACGGCCGGCACCGGCTGGAACTGGTCGGCCTGGACACCTCCAACGGCCCCGACCTGAAGGTCTGGCTGACCGACCAGCCGGTACGCCCCGGCCGGGCCGGCTGGGACGTCTTCGACGACGGCCGCCGGGTGGAGTTGGGCCGGCTCAAGGGCAACCGGGGCGACCAGGCGTACGCCATCCCGGCCGGCACCGATCTCGCCGAGTTGACCAGTGTGGCGATCTGGTGCCAGCGGTTCGCCGTCTCGTTCGGGGCCGCGCCCCTGGTCGCAAACGGTTGAGCGGCACCCGCCGACCGGTCGGCGCGGCGCTCCGTTGATCCACTTCGGGGCGGGAGTGGAGTGGCGCTCTCGACCGATCGCCGGTCGGCTGAGAAACTGTGAGCCGGTCGGCGAGTGAGGGGTACGGATGAGCAACGGTTCAGTGCTGCCCGAGGACGTGTTGCGGGATACTCCCGCGTACGCACCGCGCCCCGGTGAGCTGGCCGATCTGGAGTTGCTGCTGAGTGGGGCGTACACCCCGCTGGCCGGCTTCATGACCCGCGCCGACCTGGCCTCGTCGCAGCGTCGGGGGCGGCTGGCCGACGGCACCTCCTGGCCGGTCCCGGTGACCCTCCAGGTGCCCACCCCGGTCGCCGAGGGGCTGGACCCGGCCGACCCGGGGCGCCGGACGCTGGTGCTCACCGACGGCGAGGGCGCTCCGGTTGCCGCCCTGGAGGTGACCGACGTCTGGCCGGTCCGCGAGGGCGTGGCCGGGCTGGGTGGGCCGGTCCGCCGGCTCGGCGACGGCGGGCACGGCCCGTTCCAGCGGCTGCGCCGGGGCCCGGACGAGGTACGTCCGCTGCTGCCCCCGGGCCGGGTGCTCGGGGTGATCGCCGACCGGCCGCTGCACCGGCCACAGCTGGCGCAGATCGCGCACGCCGCCCGTACCCTCGGGGCCCACCTGCTGGTGATGATCCCGGTCGGCGAGGACGGCGCAGGCGGGCTGCCCACCGAGGCCCTGGTCCGCAGCGTCTTCGCCGCCCGGGACCGGATGCCTCCGGCGACCCTGGTCGCGGTGCCGTTGCCCCGCCGTACCGACGAGATCAGCGACGCCCTGCTGCGGGCCCGGATCTCGGCCGCCTACGGGGTGACCCACCTGCTCTCCACCGGCGGCATGCTCTCCGGCGCCGGGCTGCGGGTGCTGGTCCCCCGCGAGCTGGCCTACGACAGCCGGGACGGCCAGTGGCGCTGGCGGGACGACATCCCGCCGCGCAACCGCAAGCTGGCACTGAGCGAGGCGGAGATCGACGACCTGCTCGACAGGGGGTTCCCGCTGCCCGAGTGGCACACCCCGCCGGCGGTGGCCAAGGAGCTCAGTCGGGCCCGCCCGCCGCGCCGGCACCGGGGGCTGGTGGTCTTCCTGACCGGGCTCTCCGGTTCCGGCAAGTCGACGATCGCCCGGGGCCTGGCCGATCTGCTCCGGGAGCAGGGCGAGCGGACGATCACCCTGCTCGACGGGGACGTGGTGCGCCGGGAGCTGTCCGCCGGGCTGACTTTCAGCCGGGCCGACCGGGACGCCAACGTACGCCGGATCGGTTGGGTGGCGGCCGAGATCGCCCGGCACCGGGGGGTGGGCATCTGCTGCCCGATCGCCCCGTACGCCCAGGCGCGGGCCGCCGTCCGGGAGATGGCCCGGTCCGCCGGGGCGGGCTTCCTGCTGGTGCACGTGGCCACCCCGCTGGAGGTCTGTGAGCAGCGGGACCGCAAGGGCCTGTACGCCCGTGCCCGCGCCGGCCTGCTCACCGGCATGACCGGGATCGACGACCCCTACGAGACGCCGACCGACGCCGACCTGGTGGTCGACACCACCGACCAGAGCATCGAGGAGGCGGTACAGGCGGTGATGCACCACCTGACCGAGACGGGGTGGGTGGAGCCACGGCTGCCGTCCGCCTGACCGGGGGGGTGTCCGGCCGCCTGACCGGAGGTCCGCCCGCCTGAGCCGAGGGGGTTCCACTTCCGCCGCTGCCTGCTGCGCGCTAGTGTTCAATCTTGTTGAAACACGTTCGAGCGCGTGTGGGTGTGGAGAATCCGGGAGGTGCGGCGGATGCTGGCGCGGCAGCGACAGGCGACCATCCTCGACCGGGTCCGGGCCGCCGGTGGCGTACGGGTCACCGAGCTGGCCGCCGAGTTCGGCGTCTCCGACATGACCATCCGGCGTGACCTGGACACGCTGCACGACCAGGGCCTGCTGGCCAAGGTGCACGGCGGTGCCACCGTCACCGGGCCCGGCTCGACCGACGAGCCGGGTTTCCACGCCAAGTCCGTCCGGCAGTCCACCGAGAAGGCCGCCATCGCCGGCCACGCCGCCGAACTGGTCCACCCGGGTGCCGCGATCGCCCTCTCCGCCGGCACCACCACCGCCGAGCTGGCCCGGCGGCTGGTCGACGTCCCCGGGCTGACCGTGGTGACGAACTCCCTGCCGGTGGCCGAGATCCTGCACACCGCCGGCCGACCCGACCAGACCGTGGTGCTGACCGGCGGGGTACGCACCCCGTCCGCCGCGTTGGTCGGCCCGCTGGCAGTGGAGGCCATCCGCTCGCTCCACCTGGATCTGCTCTTCCTCGGCGTCCACGGGATCACCGAGCGGGCCGGTTTCACCACCCCCAACCTGATGGAGGCGGAGACCGACCGGGCCCTGGTGGAGGCCGCCGACCGGCTGGTCGTCCTCGCCGACCACACCAAGTGGGGCACCGTGGGCATCTCCTCCATCGTCGGCCTGGGCGCCGCCGACGTGCTGGTCAGCGACGACCGGTTGGACCCCGAGGCGCGCCGGGTGATCGACGAGAAAGTGGGCGAATTGGTGATCGTGACAGGCACGGGCCGGGCGACCGGGCAGGAGACGACGCGGTGAAGCGTACGGCGATCGAGTTGGCCGACGGCCGCGAGCTGATCTACTTCGACGAACGGGACGACGCCCTCCGGGACCAACCGGACCAGCGGGAACTGCCCCCGCCCCCGCCGGCCTCCCAACTCCGCTACGACCCGCTCACCGACGAGTGGGTGGCGGTGGCGGTGCACCGGCAGACCCGGACCTTCCTCCCGCCGGCCGACCAGTGCCCGCTGTGCCCGTCCCGGGGCGAGCGGCACAGCGAGATCCCCGCGCCCGACTACGACGTGGCGGTCTTCGAGAACCGGTTCCCCTCGCTGAGCCAGCGGATCGCCGACGAACCGGCCGAGATCACCCCGTTCACCCCGGTCCGCCCCGGCCAGGGCCGCTGCGAGGTGGTCTGCTTCACCGACGACCACCAGGCCTCCTTCGCCAGCCTCTCCCCCCGCCGGGTCCGGCTGGTCCTCGACGCGCTGGCCGACCGGACGACGGCGGTCGGCGCGCTGCCCGGCGTCGAGCAGGTGTTCTGCTTCGAGAACCGGGGGGTGGAGATCGGGGTGACCCTGCACCACCCGCACGGCCAGATCTACGCGTACCCGTTCGTCACGCCGCGTACCCGGTCGCTGCTCGCGGCGGCCCGCCGGCACGCCGACCGCACCGGTGGGCGCAACCTCTACGCCGACGTGCTCGCCACCGAGCGGGCCACCGGCGACCGGGTGGTCACCGCCAACGAGCACTGGACGGCGTACGTCCCCGCGGCAGCCCGCTGGCCGTTCGAGGTGCACGTCGCACCACATCGGCCGGTTCCCGACATCCCGGCGCTCGACGACGCCGAGCGGGACGCCTTCGGGCCGCTCTACCTGGACGTGCTGCGCCGCTTCGACGGGCTGTTCGACCTGCCCATGCCGTACATCTCGGCCTGGCACCAGGCACCGGTGCGGATCGACCGGGAGCTGGGCCACCTGCACCTGCAGTTGTTCACCGTCCGCCGGGCGAAGGACAAGCTGAAGTACCTGGCCGGCTCCGAGTCCGGCATGGGGGTCTTCATCAACGACATCGCCCCCGAGCGCGCCGCCGAACTGCTCCGCGCCGCCTGACCCTTCTCCCGGATCTCCCCGGCCGACCGCGCCGGGGCGCACGCCGTCCAGAGCCGGCCCGGACCGGTCCGACCCGCTCGCACCGCATGCTGCCCGGGTAGCCCGGTCGCGCCCGCATGCTGCCCGGTCCGGCCGGGCGCACCCGCGCGCCGTCCGGAGCGGCCGGACCGACCCGCACGCCGTCCGGAGCGGCCGGACCGAGAAGCGGCGAACGAGGGCGGGAACGGCCGACCGGAGCAGCCGGCCACGGCAGGGCCCCCAGCGTCGTCAGGACGACTCTGCGGAACCCGTGCCGACCGGACCGAGAAGGCCGGAGCGGGGACGGGAACGGGCCGACCGGGGCGGACAGCACCGACCAGGGCGGACAGCACCGACCGGGCCGGGGCAGGGCGTGGACAACGTGGAACAGGGCGCGGGGGGCCCGGGACAGGGCCCCCCGCGGGGAAGGGACGGCTGGCTGTGCGAACAGCCGGGAAGGCTGGCCGGTCGGTGGTCATTGCCACGGCGACCACGGACAACCTCTCCTGGACGCGACTGGCACCACGTCCACCCCGCTCAACGACCTGTCACCATCCCCGGTGACGAGAGCGACGCGCGCTCACCCGATAGGGGGCAGCGGCCCTCGCCGGCCCACCCGATCACCCCGCCCTCCGGGAGGGCATCGCCCTGGATCCTGAAAAAGTGGCCTCCCCGGCAATCGATGCCACTCTTCCCACGATCGAGCGCGACCATGCCGGGCGGGCCCGGGGGCAGGGGCGGGGGCGGCCATGCCGGGTGGGGTGGGGACGGGTGGGGTCAGGGGCCGGGTGGGGTCAGGGGGCCGGGTGGGTCGGCCGGTACGACGGAACCCGCCGGCGGGCTGCCGGCGGGTTCCGTGGGTACGGGCGAGGATCAGGCGCCGATCTTGCGCGCCAGGTTCTCGTCGAGGGTGTTCATGAACTCGTCGGTGGTCTGCCACGGAGCGTCCCGCGAGATGAGCAGTGCAAGGTCCTTGGTCATCTGGCCGGCCTCGACGGTGTCGACGATGACCTGCTCCAGGGTGTCGGCGAACTCGGTGACCGCCGGGGTGCCGTCCAGCTTGCCCCGGTGGGCCAGGCCCCGGGTCCAGGCGTAGATCGAGGCGATCGGGTTGGTCGAGGTCTTCTCGCCCTTCTGGTACTGCCGGTAGTGCCGGGTGACCGTGCCGTGCGCGGCCTCCGCCTCGACGGTACGACCGTCCGGGGAGAGCAGCACCGAGGTCATCAGGCCGAGCGAGCCGAAGCCCTGCGCGACGGTGTCGGACTGCACGTCGCCGTCGTAGTTCTTGCAGGCCCAGACGTAGCCGCCCTCCCACTTGAGCGCGGCGGCGACCATGTCGTCGATGAGCCGGTGCTCGTAGGTGATGCCGGCGGCGGCGAACTCGTCCTTGAACTCGGTCTCGAACACCTCGGCGAAGAGGTCCTTGAACCGGCCGTCGTACGCCTTGAGGATGGTGTTCTTGGTGGACAGGTAGACCGGGTAGTTGCGGTCCAGGCCGTACCGGAACGAGGCGCGGGCGAAGTCCCGGATCGACTCGTCGTAGTTGTACATGCCCATGGCGATGCCGCCGCCGGGGAAGTTGGCGACCTCCAGCTCCATCGGGGCGCCGCCGTCGGCCGGGGTGTAACTGATGGTCACCGTGCCCGGACCGGGCACCACGAAGTCGGTGGCCTTGTACTGGTCACCGTGGGCGTGCCGGCCGATGATGATCGGCTTGGTCCAGCCGGGCACCAGCCGGGGCACGTTGGACATGATGATCGGCTCGCGGAAGACGACACCGCCGAGGATGTTGCGGATGGTGCCGTTCGGCGACCGCCACATCTTCTTGAGGCCGAACTCCTCCACCCGGGCCTCGTCCGGGGTGATGGTCGCGCACTTGACGCCGACGCCGTGCTCCTTGATGGCGTTGGCGGCGTCGATGGTCACCTGGTCGTCGGTGGCGTCCCGGTGCTGGATCGACAGGTCGTAGTAGTGCAGGTCGACGTCGAGGTAGGGCAGGATCAGCTGCTCCCGGATCTGCTTCCAGATGATCCGGGTCATCTCGTCGCCGTCGAGCTCCACGACCGGGTTGTTTACCTTGATCTTCGCCATCGGCCGGCGCTCCTCTCGGGGGACACGTGCTCAAGCAGTACGAGCGTACTGGAAACTGGTCGGCGGCACCGAGCCGGCCTCGGCCCGGGAGCCGTGGCCGGCACCGATCGGCCGGAAATCACCGTGCGGGGCGCTGCGGATTCCTGCCAGCATGACCAGCCGTACCCTCGGTCTATCACGGTCACCGCCCTCACCGACGGTGACGGACCGTTCTTCCAACCTCGCGCGGAGGCGTTTCCCGACGCCAACGCCGCCCACTGGCGCGAGCCGGACCGGCGGGAACCCGCCTCGGCGACCCCCGCCCCCGTCCAACCCCGGTGATCAAGAGGTTTCGGTCAGAAACTCGCTCTGGCGTGACCGAAACCTCTTGATCACCGGACCGGGGCCGGGCCGGGGCCGGGGCCGGGGCCGGGCGGGGGGTGGGG
>NZ_JBTMMT010000082.1:0-26360 GCF_055517075.1 Micromonospora sp. DSM 43699 | reverse complement strand
GACTCATGACCCCATCCTGGGCCGTCACGACGTCAACAGCAGTATTCAACGCTTCTCGATCCTGAACTCGCCCTGTCCGGCGGACTTGCTACGAGCCGCTGGCCCCAACTCACCCTGACAGACAGGGTGAATCGGAAACGTCATCAGCTCCAAAGCGTCGGCGACATGTGTGGGTGGGGCGGAGGCGGCGCGACGACCGGGGCCGCAGCGGTACGGGTCGGCGGGCGGGGGGCCGGCACGGATCTGGGCCGGCGAGAGTATGGGCCGGCGTGGGTGTGTGGGTGTGGGCTGGCGTGGGCGTGGGCCGGCGTGGGTGTGTGGGTGTGGGCTGGCGTGGGTGCGGGCTGGCGGGGGAATGAGCATGGGCCGGCGTGGGCCGGTGTGGGCATGGGCCGGCGTGGGTGCGGGCCGGCCGGGGCATGAGCACGGGCCGGCATGGGACGGCATGGACATGGACGGGCGGGAGTGGGGGTGAGGTGGGGGTGGCGTGGGCAAGCGTGAGCGGGAGTGGGCGGGAGTGGGGGTGAGGCGGCGGGGAGTGGCGGCCCGCGTGGACATGGGCCCGCACGGAGACGAACTGGTGGGGTCGTAGGTCGGTGGGGTCGTGGGTGGTGGGGACACGATTCGGGTGGGGTCGTGGGTGGTGGGGACACGATTCGGGTGGGGTCGTGGGTGGTGGGGACACGATTCGGGTGGGGCCGTGGTTGGCGAGGACCGAGCCGGTGGCGGTGCCGGTCGGCGTCGCTGGACCCGGAGTGTCATGCTTGCCGGCATGGAGGGGCGGGATCGGATGAGGGCGGCTGACACCGACCGGGAGGCGACCGCGGAGCGGCTCCGGCTCGCCCTGGAGGAGGGCCGGCTCGATCTGCACGAGTACGACGAGCGCCTGCAGCGGACGTACGGGGCGAAGACCTACGCGGAACTGGACACGGTGCTGGCGGATCTGCCGGGACCGGCCTCCGCGCAGCGGTCCGCCCTGGCGCCGGTCGGTCCCGGCGCGGCCCCGGCGATACCGCCGGAGCCGGTCGGTCACGGCTCTGCGGCGGGTCCCGGGCAGGGTGCCACGACCGGGCAGGGTGCCACGACCGGGCAGCCGGTGGACGGGGAGCTGGCGGCCGGCGGACCGACCGGTGCCGTCTCCGGACGCTGGTTGGCCGAGGTGTGGGGGCCCTGGCTGCGGGTCGCGGCCATCCTGACCGCTATCTGGGCGATCTCCGCACTCGGCAGCCGGGACCTGCTGTTCTACTGGCCGGTATGGGCGCTCGGCCCGTGGGGGGTCGTGTTGCTCTTCCGTACCGCGGGTGGGTTCGCCACCGGGGCGCCTGCGCGGGACGTAGCCCGGCGGGACCGGCGGCGGGCGGGCCGGGCTGTCCGCCGGCGGGAACGCCGGGAGCGGCGCCGGCACGATCGCTGACGTCGAGCGGGGCCTGCTGTGGGTCGGGACGGGTGGGAACGTCGTCCCAGAACAGCCGGGCCGGCACGAGGCTCTCGGGGCGGGCCTGGTGTCCGTTTTCGTCCGAGTGGGTGACGCCACGGGTGGCCGGTTTGGCGACGGCCCGTAGGCGGGCGTAGACTTTCAGATCGGCGCACAGCGTCCACTCCGGCATGCCCACCCCGCGCTTCGGTGGGAGCTGGAGCCGCGGCTGGCGCGGGTCCCCGATGACCATCGGAAGACCCGTGTAAGACGTTGTGGGCCGTCCGGAGCAACCGACGTCAGGACAGCGGAGTACATGCCGAAAAAAGACGGAGCCATCGAGATCGAGGGTCGGGTCATCGAGCCTCTGCCGAACGCAATGTTCCGGGTGGAGCTCGCGAACGGCCATAAGGTGCTGGCTCACATCAGCGGCAAGATGCGGCAGCACTACATCCGCATCCTGCCGGAGGACCGGGTCGTCGTCGAACTCTCGCCGTACGACCTGACCCGCGGGCGCATCGTCTACCGCTACAAGTAAGCCTGACGGCGGCCGGGAAGTCCCCGTGTCCGTCTTCGACGTCCGGAGTCGCGGTCATCGCGTCGCCGGGCCAGATGGGAAGTAAGGCAACCGTGAAGGTCAAGCCGAGCGTCAAGAGGATCTGCAACAAGTGCCGGGTTATCCGCCGGCACGGCCGGGTCATGGTGATCTGCAGCGACCCGCGCCACAAGCAGCGCCAGGGCTGATCCGATCCCGCCTTCCGTGACTTACGGAGGGCGGCGGACCGGTCCGGGTCGCGCAGATCCGACGACAACACGTCACCAGCTCGTCCCAGCCGCGGAACGTACGCATGCGTATCTTCTCGTGGCCAACCCCCGGTCGGAGGCCGGGGCCCGCTCGGGCAGCGGCCGTCCGGTCGCCGGCGCATCTCGCGCCGGAGGCGGACAGGTCGGTAGCGGGATGGGACGGGTCCACACCTCCGCCACAACATCACGAGGAGTACGCCCGCACATGGCACGTCTAGTCGGCGTGGATCTCCCCCGCGAGAAGCGGATGGAGATCGCGCTCACCTACATCTTCGGGGTCGGTCGCACCCGTGCCCAGGAGACGCTCGCCGCCACCGGCATCTCGCCGGACAAGCGCGCTCGGGACCTCACGGACGAGGAGCTGGTCCAGCTCCGCGACCACATCGAGTCGAACTACAAGGTTGAAGGCGACCTGCGCCGCGAGGTCGCCGCTGACATCCGCCGCAAGGTCGAGATCGGCTGCTACGCCGGCATCCGGCACCGCCGGGGCCTGCCCGTGCGTGGCCAGCGGACGCGGACCAACGCCCGCACCCGCAAGGGCCCGAAGCGGACCGTCGCCGGCAAGAAGAAGCCCGGCAAGAAGTAAGACGTAGACCGGAATACGGGTCTGGGTCCGCCGAGCTAGGCCAGGCCGCAACCTGTATCGGGAAGTCAACTAGGAGCGCAGAAGACTTATGCCACCGAAGGCTCGTGCCGGAGCCGCTGTCAAGAAGGTCCGGCGCAAGGAACGCAAGAACGTCGCCCACGGGCAGGCGCACATCAAGAGCACCTTCAACAACACCATCGTGTCCATCACGGACCCGACCGGTGCGGTCATCTCCTGGGCCTCCGCCGGCCAGGTGGGCTTCAAGGGCTCCCGCAAGTCGACCCCGTTCGCCGCGCAGCTGGCCGCCGAGGCCGCCGCGCGTCGGGCGATGGAGCACGGCATGCGCAAGGTCGACGTGTTCGTCAAGGGCCCCGGCTCCGGCCGGGAAACCGCCATCCGCTCGCTGCAGGCCGTCGGGCTGGAGGTCGGCCAGATCGCCGACGTCACCCCGCAGCCGCACAACGGGTGCCGTCCGCCGAAGCGTCGTCGGGTCTGAGAGGTTAGAGAGAGATGGCTCGTTACACCGGTGCTGACTGCCGCCGTTGCCGGCGGGAGAAGATGAAGCTGTTCCTCAAGGGCAGCAAGTGCGATGGTCCGAAGTGCCCGTTCGAGTCCCGGCCGTTCCCGCCCGGGCAGCACGGTCGTGGCCGCACGAAGGAGACGGAGTACCTGCTCCAGCTCCGCGAGAAGCAGAAGGCCCGCCGCGTGTACGGCGTGCTGGAGAAGCAGTTCCGCGGTTACTACGAGGAGGCGGTGGCCAAGCAGGCCAAGACCGGTGAGGTCCTCCTGCAGATCCTCGAGTCGCGCCTCGACAACGTGGTCTACCGGGCCGGTTACGCGCACTCGCGGGACATGGCCCGCCAGCTTGTCAAGCACGGTCACTTCACCGTGAACGGCAAGAAGGTCGACATCCCGTCGTACCGGGTCAAGGAGCACGACATCATCGAGGTCCGGGGCAAGAGCAAGGAGCTCACCCCGTTCATCGTGGCGCAGGCCCAGGCCGGCTCGAAGACGGTTCCGGCGTGGCTGGAGGCGATCCCGAGCCAGATGAAGGTCCTGGTGCACTCGCTCCCGGCCCGTCAGGTGATCGACACCCAGGTCCAGGAACAGCTGATCGTCGAGCTCTACTCCAAGTAAGGGCTCGTTGCGGTGGCCCGTCCTCCGGGGCGGGCCACCGGAACGGTTTGTGTCGTGGGCGTCATATAGCGGGCGCCCCGGAAGAGAAGAGAAGAAATGCTCATCAGCCAGCGACCGTCTCTCTCCGAAGAGTCGATCAACGAGACCCGCTCCCGGTTCACCATCGAGCCGCTGGAGCCCGGCTTCGGCTACACCCTGGGCAACTCGCTGCGGCGTACGCTGCTGTCGTCCATCCCGGGTGCCGCGGTCACCTCGATCAAGATCGACGGTGTGCTGCACGAGTTCACCACGATCCCCGGGGTCAAGGAGGACGTGGTCGAGCTCGTCATGAACATCAAGGAGCTCTGCGTCAGCTCCGAGCACGACGAGCCGGTCAGCATGTACCTGCGCAAGCAGGGTCCGGGCGACGTCACCGCGGGCGACATCCAGCCCCCGGCCGGCGTCTCGGTGCACAACCCCGACCTCAAGCTCGCCACCCTCAACGGCAAGGGCCGGCTCGACATGGAGCTGACCGTCGAGCGGGGTCGCGGCTACGTGACGGCGGCGCAGAACAAGCAGGCCGGCGCCGAGATCGGCCGGATCCCGGTCGACTCGATCTACTCGCCGGTGCTGAAGGTGACGTACCGCGTCGAGGCGACCCGCGTCGAGCAGCGGACCGACTTCGACCGGCTGATCATCGACGTCGAGACCAAGCCGTCGATGGGCCCGCGTACCGCGCTGGCCTCCGCCGGTTCGACGCTGGTGGAGCTCTTCGGGCTGGCCCGGGAGCTGGACGAGACCGCCGAGGGCATCGACATCGGGCCGTCCCCGCAGGACGCCCAGCTGGCGGCGGACCTGGCCCTGCCGATCGAGGAGTTGGACCTCACCGTCCGCTCCTACAACTGCCTCAAGCGCGAGGGCATCAACTCCGTTGGTGAGCTGATCGGGCGTACCGAGGCCGACCTCCTCGACATCCGGAACTTCGGTCAGAAGTCGATCGACGAGGTCAAGATGAAGCTCGCCGGGATGGGTCTGGGGCTGAAGGACTCGGCCCCGAACTTCGACCCGGCACACGTCGTGGACGCCTTCGGTGAGGCCGACTACGACACCGACGACTATCGCGAGACCGAGCAGCTCTAGTCCGCGCTGCCGCCACACCTGAGGAGCACCAAGCATGCCCACGCCCACCAAGGGCCCCCGCCTCGGCGGCAGCCCCGCGCACGAGCGGCTGATGCTGGCCAACCTGGCCACCGCGCTGTTCCAGCACGGCAAGATCCAGACCACCGAGACGAAGGCCCGGCGGCTGCGTCCGCTGGCCGAGCAGCTCATCACCAAGGCCAAGCGGGGCGACCTCGCCTCCCGTCGTCGGGTGCTGGGCGTCGTCAAGGACAAGGACGTGGTCTACTCCCTGTTCGACCAGATCGCGCCCCGGTACGCCAACCGCAACGGTGGTTACACCCGGATCGTGAAGACCGGTCCGCGCAAGGGTGACGCCGCTCCGATGGCGATCATCGAGCTGGTCGAGGAGCTTCAGGTCGCCGAGCCCAAGGCGAACAAGAAGACCGCCGCCCGCAAGAGCGCCCAGCAGGACAAGGTCGAGGCGCTCGCCCCGGCCGAGGAGACCCCGGCGGCCCCGGCCGACCAGGACTCCGAGGCGCCGGTCTCGGCGTCCGGTGACACCGCCGCCGCCCGCGAGGACAGCGACGAGGCCACCGAGACCAACGAGGCCACCGAGAACAAGGCCTGAGCACCGGCAGCATCGTCGGGCCCGGCATCCCTTCCTGGGGTGCCGGGCCCGACGCCGTCGAGGGGAGGTACGAGGTGGACGAGCGGATCCGGCTGCGGCTGGACGTCTCGTACGACGGCACCGACTTCTCCGGCTGGGCCGTCCAGCCGACCCGGCGCACAGTGGCCGGGGTGCTGGTCGAGACAATGGACCTGGTGCTCGGGGCGGGCACCGTTACCGGGTTGACAGTGGCCGGCCGGACGGACGCCGGGGTGCACGCCGCCGGCCAGGTCTGCCACCTCGACCTGCCCGGCGGCGTCTGGCGGGAGCATCGGGGACGGCTGCTGCGCCGGCTTGCCCGGCTGCTCCCCGGCGACGTACGGGTCCGGGCGATGACCGAGGTGCCTGTCGACTTCGACGCCCGCTTCTCGGCGACCTTCCGCCGCTACGAGTACCGGGTGACCGACGCCCCATGGGGCACCGAGCCGCTGCGTCGGCGGGACATCCTCGCCTGGCCCCGCCCGCTGGACCTGGTCGCGTTGCAGGCGGCGGCGACCGGCCTGGTCGGGGAGCACGACTTCGCCGCGTACTGCCGGCGCAAGGAGAACGCCACCACGCTGCGTGAGGTGACCCGGCTGGACTGGCGGCGGGACCCGGACGGCATCCTGGTCGCCACCGTGCAGGCCGACGCGTTCTGCCAGGCGATGGTGCGCAGCCTGGTGGGGGCGATGCTGACCGCCGGGGACGGTCGACGCCCGGTCGACTGGCCGGGTGGCCTGCTCGCCCGGCGGGAGCGGTCCAGCGAGGTGACAGTCGCGCCGGCGCACGGGTTGACCCTGGTCGCCGTCGGTTACCCGGACGACCCGGCCGAGTACGCCCGCCGCGCCGACCGGACCCGCCGGCTACGCCTTCCCGTGGAGTCCTAGCCCGGTCAGCCCACCGCAGCGTCGCGGTTGCGCTACCGGCGGGCGGCAGCGTTGCGCTGGCGTGCCGACTCGTAGAGCACGACGGTAGCGGCGGCCGCCGCGTTCAGGGAGCTGGCGGCCCCGGACATCGGGACCCGGATGAGCTGGTCGCAGGCTTCACGCCAGCCGACGCTGAGACCGGTGGTCTCGTTGCCGATCAGGGTCAGCGTGGGTTGCGTGAAGTCGTACTCGGCGGCATCAAGTGCGGCGTGCTCATCGGTACCCGCGATGCCGATGCGGATACCGTCGGCGCGCACGTCGGCGACCCAGGACAGCACGGCCTGGTGCGAGGGCGCCCTGACCACGGGCAGCGCGAACACCGAGCCGGTGCTCGCCCGCACCGCCTTCGGGTCGTACACATCGGCGGCATGGCCGGTGACGATGACGCCGGACGCGCCGAAGGCGTCTGCGGACCGGATGAGTGTCCCGATGTTGCCGGGGCTGGTGGGCCGGTCGAACACGACGGTGAGCATGGTCGGTCCGGTCGGGATGCGGCACAGATCGTCCTCCGGTAGGGCGACCACGGCCAGCAGCTCCGGAACCGTGTCCGCCTTGCCGCCCAGCTCATGCATCAGGTCGGGGGAGACGGCGTACCTCTCGGCCTGGACGGTGTCCAGGGCTCCGCGTGCCCAGTCGGACAACTGGACGTCGGCGTCGTGGAGCAGCTCCCGGACCTGCCAGCCGTGTTCGATGGCCATGGTGATCGGGCGTACGCCCTGCACGAGGAATTCGCCGCGACGCTGCCGCTTGGTCCGGTTGCGGAGCAGAGCCTCCCACTGCTGGAATCGCGCGTTGCGGCCACTCACCCGCCCCCTCACCGTTGTCCCCGCCTTCCCGGTACCTCAGGAGCGGGGGTGTCCTGCCCGAGTCCTCGGCGGATCGCGATCTCCACGGGCGAGTACGCACCGTCGGCCCGTTCCAGCTCGTACGGTGCCGCCGGCATCAGCGGCGGCTGGGCCATGAAGCGCGGCCGCGTCCCGTGGTGCGGTTGCGCCGCGTGCACCAGGAACGGATGGCAGAGGAAGACGTCCCCCGGAGAGCCGGTGGCCAGGGCGAGTGGCCGGTGGTCCGACGCCGCCACCAGCTCGGGCGCGAGGTCGAGCCCGCTCGCCCCGTCCTCCCCGTACCTCTCCAGCACGTTCGGCACGTCGAGGTGTGAGCCGACCCGGATCCGGGTCGGAGCGTCCTCTGCGCCGACCTCGCTGAACAGGAACAACATCAGCAGCGCCCGGCCCTGGGAGCGAACATTCGTGAAGTACCAGCTCGCACCCTCCGGCAGATAGCTGCCCTCGATGTGCCAGCCCGCGTCTTCCGGCTCGTCCCGGTGCGGGAAGCGCAACGGGAACGTGCCCAGTGAGTAGCGCGGCTCCCAGCGTCCCGCGCCGACGAGCAGGTCGTACGCGTGATGGAGGAACGGAGAATTGGGTGCGGCGGCGAACGGCCCCTGCGCCATGCCGGGCACCCAGTGCACGGGCTGCGTCCAGGTGGCGGGGTCGTCCGGATCGCAGCCGGTCTCCCGCCACAGCAGCCGCGCGCAGTCGGCGGCCACGCGCGGCGCGACGGCGCCCGCCAACTTCACGAAGCCGTCGCGAAGGAACCGGGATACCAGTGTCGTGTCGTCCATGCCCCCATCGTGTGGTGGCACCGCTCCCGACCGCCCGACACCTTCCGCTCCGCTTCCGTCGGGTACGCCGCATCAGCGCCGGTCACGATACGGAGGCACTGTCGCCCAGCACCACGGCCCAGGTTCCGCCCACTGCCGAAGGGAACGAACGCATGGAAACCCGCATCGTCGACCGTCCCGCATTCCGGCTCGTGGGGCATGCTGCCCGGGTTCCCCTGATCCACCGAGGCGTCAACCCGTACGTCCAGCAGCACATCGCGGCGCTGCCGGCTGAGGAGCACCTGCGCTTGAAGACACTCGGCGACGTTGAGCCGGGCGGCCTGCTCGCGGTCTGCGACGACCTCGACGCGGACTACGGCGAGGGCAGTGAGTTGACCTACCTGCACGGGGTCGCCGTGTCCCCGAGCACGCCGGTCCCGGCCGACCTCGACGTCATCGAGGTCCCGGCGGGCCGCTGGGTGGTCATCCGGGCTGTGGGGTCGCATCCGCGGATCCTGCAGCAGACCTGGGCCGCGGTCGCAACCGAGTGGTTTCCCTTCACCCCGTGGCGCCTGCGGCCGGGCCCGGAGATCGTCGCGGTGCCCGAACCGGCGGACGCCCCCCGCACCACGACACGCGAACTCTGGCTGCCCGTCGAGCCGGCGTAGCGACCGGTCCCGCTGTCGGGGCCGAGCCGGCAGTTCAGGAGACGGAGACCCGGACAGGACGGCCGGGCCTCCGCCAGCGGGTGTCAGTCGCCGGGTAGCTCGTCGGTGTCCGGGTCGTCGCGGCGCGGGGTGGCGGACGGGGTTGCGGTCTTCGATTCTCCGGCGCGCGGGGTGGCCGAGCGCCCGGTGGTCTTCGGATCGGGTTGGTCCACGCTGACGCCGCCCGCCCGGCGGTCCAGCACGCCCTTGTCGAGATGCAGTTCGACCAGGTCGTAGATGATCTCGCGGATGCCGGGGTCACCTGCCGGGACGGCACCGCCGTCCTCCCGGGTCACCAGGCAGTAGGCGACGTAGTGGCCGCGTACCTGCCAGGCGACGCGGGCGGCGGCGGTGGCGATGGACTCGGTGTCGTCCCCCGTGGGCATGCCCCGGAACCGGCCCCGCCGGTCGTCGAGCAGCGGCCGGATCCGGTCCCGGACACGCTGGGCGGTGGCCAGGTCGGTCAGGTTGAACAGGCCGGCGGTGACCAGGTGGTCGTCGTCCGGGGAGCGCAGCGTGGCCCGGACCACCTGGCTGCAGCCGAGGGTGACAAGCAGATCGGCGATCTCACCGGTGGCCGCGACGGCGCAACTGCCGCTGGACTGGGTCTTGAGCACCTGGTACTCGTGCCGGTCGGCGCCGACGACCAGTTTCTTGTCCGGGAAGACCTCCTTGACCGTCAACGGCTGCCGGTCGGTGCCCCGGGAGTCCAGCGGGCCGGCGGCGACCGGGGCGGCGGTGCTCGGCGGCGCGGTCGGCGTGGCCTGCCCGTTCTGCGCCGGGTCGTCGGTGGAGGTGCGGTCGATGAGCAGGACGGCTCCGCCGAGTCCGCAGAGGCCGAACAGCATCAGCACGGCGGCCCCACCGACGACGACCTGCCAGAGCCGGCCACCCCGACCGTCACCGGTGCGGCGGGACCGGGGGCCGTCCGATGCGGACGTGTGGGTGTGACCGTGGGCGCCCGTGGGCGGCACCTGGACGGAGGAGCGGACCGGGACGGGGTCGGCGGCCGGGAGGGCCGGCCGGTTGGCCCGGGGCAGTGAGGGGGCCGGGAAGCGGGACGGGGAGGGTCCGGCCGGTGCGGTCGGGGCGGGCTGGAACAGCGGTAGATCCGCCCCGGGCTGCGGGTTCTCCTCAAACGCGTCCTCAGCGGACTCGTACCGATATACCATGTCGCTCAGAGTAGGGTTCATCGCCTCTTTAGGTGATAAAACCGGGAAAAGTGTACGTGGGCGCGTCGAATCCACTTCGCCGTTCGCCGGCAGGCTGGCGGCGGGCTGGCGGCGGGCTGGTGGAAGAATGCCCCGGTGACCGGCGACCACTACTTCACCCCGGAGCCCAGCGCCCCGGCCCGCCCCCGCGAGGTCGAGTTCCACGTCGCCGGGCGTGACTACGCGCTGGCCTCCGCCAGCGGCGTCTTCTCCGCCGCCCGGCTCGACCCCGGCACCGCCGTTCTGCTGCGCAAGGCCGACCTGCCGACCGCCGCGACCGGCGGCCACCTGCTCGACATCGGCTCCGGGTTCGGGCCGATCAGCTGCGTGCTGGCCGACCTCGCCCCGACCGCCACCGTGTGGGCGGTCGACGTCAACGAGCGGGCCCGTGCGTTGACCGCCGCGAACGCCGCCCGGATCGACGCCGCCGACCGGGTACGCGCGGTCGCCCCGGACGAGGTGCCGGCCGACGTCACCTTCACCCAGGTCTGGTCCAACCCGCCGATCCACATCGGCAAGCCCGAGCTGCACGGGCTGCTGCGCCACTGGCTGCCCCGGCTCGCCCCGGACGGTGTCGGCTGGCTGGTGGTGGCCCGGCACCTAGGCGGCGACTCGCTGCACCGCTGGCTGTCCGACGAGGGCTTCGCGGTGACCCGGCACGCCGGCCAGAAGGGCTACCGGGTGCTGCGGGTCACCCGGTAATCCGGTGTCGCCCGGCCCCGCGCCTCGGGCAGGATGCCGGCGTGGGATACGTGGACGTGGCAGCGGTCGGGCACATCCTCCCGGACGGTCGGGAGCTCTTCTCCGACGTGTCGTTCCGGGTCGGTGAGGGTGCCAAGGTCGCCCTGGTCGGGCCGAACGGCGCCGGCAAGACGACGCTGCTGCGGATGGTCGCCGGTGACCTGCCGGTGCGCACCGGCGCGATCGCCCGCTCCGGTGGGCTCGGGGTGATGCGGCAGTTCATCGGCATGATCGGCGACGAGTCGACGCTTGCCGACCTGGCCCTGTCGCTGGCCCCGCCGGCGCTGCGCGACGCCGGTCGCCGGCTCGCCGACACCGAGCAGGCCATGCGGGCGGCCGAGCTGCGTGGCAAGTACAGCACCGCCGCCGGCAAGGCCCAGCTGGCGTACGCGGACGCGCTTGCCGCCTGGGGCGAGGCCGGCGGGTACGACGCCGAGGTGCTCTTCGACACCGTCACCACCACCGTGCTCGACCTGCCCTGGGACGCGTCCCGGGACCGGCCGGTGCGGACCCTCTCCGGGGGCCAGCAGAAGCGCTTCGCCCTGGAGCTGCTGCTGCGCGGCACCGAGGAGGTGCTGCTGCTCGACGAGCCGGACAACTTCCTCGACGTGCCCGGCAAACGCTGGCTGGAGCAGCGGCTGCGCGAGTCCGCCAAGTCGGTGCTGTACGTCTCGCACGACCGGGAGCTGCTGGCGCACACCGCCGACCGGGTGGTCGCCGTGGAAGGGGGCAGCGCATGGGTGCACCCGGGCGGCTTCGCCAGCTGGCACGAGGCCCGGACGGCCCGGCACGCCCGCCTCGACGAGCTGCGCCGCCGCTGGGACGAGGAGCACCAGAAGCTGCGTGAGCTGATGCTGATGTACAAGCAGAAGGCCGCCTACAACGACGGGTTGGCCTCCCGCTACCAGGCCGCGCAGACCCGGTTGCGCAAGTTCGAGGAGGCCGGGCCGCCGCCCGTACCGCCGAAGGACCAGGACATCCGGATGCGGCTGGCCGGCGGGCGGACCGGCAAGCGCGCGGTGATCTGCGAGCAGCTTGAGCTCGACGGCCTGACCTACCCCTTCGACCTGGAGCTGTGGTACGGCGACCGGGTGGCGGTGCTCGGTGCCAACGGCACCGGCAAGTCGCACTTCCTGCGCCTGCTGGCCCGGGGCGGCACCGACCCCGACCCGGCCAACGGCCCGGTCGACGGGGCCGCCGCACTCGCCCCGGTGGCCCACGGCGGAGCGGTCCGGCTCGGCGCCCGGGTCCGGCCGGGGCACTTCTCGCAGACCCACGACCGGCCGGAGCTGATGGCGAAGACCCTGGTCGAGGCGCTGTGGCGGGGCGACGAGCACCGGCAGGGGATGGACCGGCACGCGGCGATGGCGGCGTTGAGCCGCTACGAGCTGGCCGGTCAGGGAGACCAACGTTTCGGCACCCTGTCCGGCGGTCAGCAGGCCCGGTTCCTGGTGCTGCTGCTGGAGCTGTCCGGGGCCACCCTGCTGCTGCTCGACGAGCCGACCGACAACCTCGACCTGGCCTCGGCCGAGGCGTTGGAGGCGGGGATGGCCGCGTTCGCCGGGACGGTGGTCGCGGTCACCCACGACCGCTGGTTCACCCGCTCGTTCGACCGCTTCGTGCTGTTCCGGGGCGACGGCGACGTGGTGGAGACCCCGGAGCCGGTCTGGGACGTGGGCTGAGCCACCCGCATGGACCGTGAGGGGCCGACCACGCCTGGTCATCGGGCGGGGTCGTCGCCGGTCGGGGCCGGTCCGGCCGGCATAGGGTGGATCCCGTGACTGAGATGACCTACCGCCGGCTGGGCGACTCCGGGCTCGTGGTGTCCGTGGTCGGCATCGGCTGCAACAACTTCGGCCGCAAGCTCGACCTCGACGGCACCCGGGCGGTGGTCGACGCCGCGCTCGACGCCGGGATCACCTTCTTCGACACCGCCGACATCTACGGCGAGCCGCCGGGTGGCTCCGAGGAGCTGCTCGGGCAGGCCCTCAAGGGTCGGCGGGACGACGTGGTGCTGGCAACCAAGTTCGGCATGTCGATGGGCGGCCGCAACGGCCGCGACTTCGGGGTGCGCGGCTCCCGGCGGTACGTCGTACGGGCCGTCGAGGCGTCACTGCGCCGGCTCGGCACCGACCACATCGACCTCTACCAGCTGCACGAGCCCGACCCGGACACCCCGGTCGACGAGACGCTCGCCGCGCTGGACGACCTGGTCCGCGCCGGCAAGGTGCGCTACCTGGGCAACTCCAACTTCTCCGGTTGGCAGATCGCCGACGCCGACTGGACGGCGAAGACCCGGGGGCTGACCCGGTTCGTCAGCGCGCAGAACCACTACAACCTGCTGCACCGGGACGCCGAGGTGGAGATCGTCCCGGCCTGCGAGCGCTTCGGCCTGGGTCTGCTGCCGTTCTTCCCGCTGGCCAACGGGCTGCTCACCGGCAAGTACCAGCGCAACGCCGCCCCGCCCGCCGGCAGCCGCCTCTCCGGCGGTGGCCGGTACGCCGAGCGGCTGGCCGCCGCCCGCTGGGACACCATCGAGGCGCTGGAGTCGTACGCGTCGCAGCGGGGGCTCAGCCTGCTCCAGGTCGCCATCGGCGGGCTGGCCGCCCGGCCTGCGGTGGCCTCCGTCATCGCCGGGGCGACCACCCCCGAGCAGGTGCGGGCGAACGCTGCCGCCGGCACCTGGCAGCCCACCGACGCCGACCTCGACGCCCTGGACGCCCTGCTCTGACGGTCGTCAGCCGCCCAGCCCGGCCGGTTGGCCTCCGGGTCCGGGGTCGGCGCGGCGGCGACGCCACAGCAGCAGGGCCGCCCCGGCGACGACCACCACGAGGCCGCCGGCCAGCCACGGCCACCAGCCGGCCCCGGCCGCCTCCGCCCCGGCCGCCGGGCGCGCGGCGGCGACCGGTGACGGCGACTGGGCCACCCGGGCCTGCACCCGGGCGCTCGCCGTGCTGAGGTACGGGGCAGGTGCGCTGACAGTCACCCGCCAGTCGCCGGGGGAGAGCAGCGCACCGCTGCTGTAGAAGCCCTGCCCCTCTGCCGCCGGGGCGATCTGCACCGGCCCGGCCGTCCGGCCACCCTCGCCCTCGGCGGTCAGGGTGAGCAGCACCGGCTGGTCCAGGCGGTGGCCGTCGGCGTGCACGGCCTGCACGGTGATCCCGCCGGCCCCGTCACCGGCCACTGTCAGCTTCAACTTGCCGTCGTGCGCCGCCGCCGGACCCGCCGGCAGGGCCACCAGGCCCGCCGCGACCAGCGCGGCGGCGAAAACTCTGAAGGTACGCATCGACGTCCCCTTCCGATGTGGAGGGGCCGCCCCCACCGTCGGTGTCGACGGTGGGAGCGGCCCCGGTAGTGGTGGTGTTACAGCGAACCGCCCGCGGCGATCCGGGTGGGGTCGGCACCGAGCCGACCGGCCCCGTCCACCGACTTGTTGTCGTTCGCCTTGACGCCGGCCTTGGTGGCCGCGCCACCGAGCCGGACGATCATGGCGTCGGCGTCCCGGACCAGCACGTCCCGGACGTCGGTGTCGGTCACCAGGGCGGCATCGTTGGCCAACGCCTTGAAGGCGGTCAACTGCTGCACCGCCCGCTTGTCGTTGCCCGCCGCCTCGGACTCCCGCACCGCGTCCAGCTTGTTGGACAGCTGACGGTGCGCCTTGGTGGAGAGTCGTCCGGTCGCCTTGAACCGGTCCAGCAGGTTCTGCATGTCCCGGAACGAGGTGGTGACGTAGAACCGGACCGACGAGGTGGTGGAGTTGCCCGCCTTGTCGGTCGCGGTCACCTTCAGCTCGTGCAGGCCGAGCGGCAGCTCGTACAGCGCCTGCAGGGTGCCGCTGGCGTACGCCCGGCCGTCCAGCACGCCGGAGGTCGTCTTGATGCCGGAGGTCGGGTCGACCGCCTGCCACGAGATCCGGACGTCCTGGCTGTCACCGTAGAGCTGGCCGTCGGCGATGCCGGAGACCAGCAGCGTCGGCTTGGTGCCGTCGATCTTCACGACCGCCGACTTCAGCGACTCGACGTTGCCGGCGGCGTCGGTGGCCCGGTACAGCAGCTCGTGCGTGCCGTCCCCGGTCACCTCGACCGGCGTGGTGTACGCCGTCCAGGCGCCACCGTCGAGCGACCACTCCAGCTTCTTGACCCCGGAACCGGCGTCGGTGGAGGTGATCACCACCGGGACGGTGCCGTTGTGCCAGCCGTCGTCGTTCGCCGGGGCGAACGCCGCCGAGCTGACCGGCGCGGTGGCGTCGATCTTCACGGCGACCTTCTTCGTCGCCTCCACGTTGCCGGCGGAGTCGGTCGACCGGAACCGCACCTCGTGCGTGCCGTCCCCGGTGACCTGCACCGGCTCGGTGTACGCGGTCCACGTGGTGGCCCCGTCGAGCTGGTACTCGGTGCTCGCCACCCCGCTACCGCCGGCCTCGTCGGCAGCCGCCAGCGTCACGGTGACCGGGCCGTTGTGCCAACCCTCGGTCGGGGTGCCGGAGACGGTGGCCGTGGTCACCGGGGCGGTCGTGTCGGCCGCCTTGGTGGAGAGCCGGAAGTAGTCGAACGAGGCCGTCTTCGAGGTGGCCGCGTTCGCACCGAGGGTGAACAGACCGATCTTCGGGGTGGCCCCGACGGCGCTGTTCGTCACCGTCTCGAACGTGGTCCACTCCTGCCCGTCCGCCGAGTAGGACGCGGTGAAGGTGTCACCGGCCCGGGCCAGCCGCAGGTACCACACCGCCGAGGTCAGGTTGGAGACCTGCGGCTGCGGGTTCTGCGTCACCCCGGCGAGTTCGCCACGGAACTCGATCCGCCGGGAGGCCGTCTGACCGGCCTGGTTGTCCACGATGAAGTCCAACTTGACGTAGTTGTCGTCGTCGGCGTGGACGATCAGACCGGCCTGCTGGTACTGCTCGGCCAGCGCGCTGCCGTCGACCTTCGTCTCCAGGGTCCAGTCGCCGGTCGGCGCGGTCTGGAGGATGAAGTTCGTCGGCCCGGTGTTGCTGGTGCCGTAGATGTCACCCTTCGGCACGTCGATCTTCAGCGCGCCGTCGGCCACCCGGTAGGCGGCCGGGTCCTCTCGGAGCACCGCGTTCCACCGGCACTTGTCGAGCGTGGTGCCGGTGAACTCGTCAGACGGGGCGACCGGGCCGGCCGGGGCGTCCGGCGAGACCACGAACGAGTCGAAGACCGCGTCCACCACCGGCGCGGTGGTGCCGCCGTTGAGGGCGAGCAGCCCGATCCGCGGGTTGGTGATGCCGGCCAGCGCGGCGGACCGGCCGACCGGGGTGAACGTCGCACCGTCGGTGGAGTACGCCGCGGTGAGGTTGGTGCCGTCGCTGATCAGCCGCAGCCAGATGGTGTCACCGGCGGGTGCGGCCACGGCGTCGGCCGCGTCGTTGCGCGGGGTCGCCGCGGTCTCCCGGATGAACTCCACCTTGCGGGAACCGCCGTAGAGCAGGTCCACCTTGGCGTAGTTGTCGTCGTCGCCGTAGATCAGCAGGCCGGCCTGCTGGTAGTCGGCGGTGACTGGCACGGTGACCTTGGTGGTGGCCTGCCAGGCCCCGCTGGGTGCGGGCTGGAGCACCAGGTTGGTCGCGTCGTTGCGGGTGCCGTACAGGTCACCGGAGGCGGTGGGCAGCCGCAGCGCCCCGTCGGAGACCGAGTAGAGCTGGTTCTCCCGGACGACCGACCAACGGTCCTTGTTCAGGCTGTTGCCGGCGAAGTCGTCCGACCGCGCTCCGAGGCAGGAGTTGGTCGGCGCGTCCACCTTCACCGGGACGGTCGCGTACGACTTCGCGCCCCGCTTGTCCGTCACCGTCAGGGTGGCGGTGAAGGTGCCCGGGGTGGTGTACGTGTGGGTGGCGTCCAGGGTGGTCGCCGTCCCGCCGTCACCGAAGTCCCAGGCGTACGTCAGCGGGGTGTCGCCCTCGGCGTCGGTGGCCGTGCCCTTGAAGGCGACGGTGACCGGCGCGGTGCCGGTCGCCGGGGTGGCGGTGGCCGTCACCTGCGGCGGCGCGTTGTCGGTGACGCCCCGGCCGATGAAGTCCATCCAGTTGACGTTGACCAGCGAACCGGTGCCGCCGGCCGGGTCCTTGGCGACGAAGTACAGCGCGCCCTCGGCCGCACCGGTCACCGGCGCGGTCACGTCGACGAACTGCTGCCAACCGCCCGTGCTGGGCACGACGGCCGTCGCCACGATCGGGCCGTCGACGGCGCCGGCGTGCACGTCGATCCGACCGCCCTGGACCTCGGAGGCCGCCCGGAACCGGATCTGGTCGACCCCGGTCAGGTTGGCCGGGTCGAGCGACCACCAGTCGCCGTCCTCGATGAAGCCGATGTTCTGGCCGCCGCCGGCGGTGTCGGTGGTGGTCTCCTTCTGCACGCCCGGGTCACCGCCGCCGGTGCTGCCCGGGGCCCGACCGGTGGCCGTGAAGTACTCGGCCTGCTTGCGCTTGGGCTGGAGGATCTCGATCGCCCGGCCGGTCAGCGGGCCGGCGCTGCCGGAACCGCCGTCGTCGGTGTAGGTGGCCTCGAAGACCGCGAAGACGTTCGCCTCCGCGCCGTGCCCGGACGCCAGCGAGGTCTGCACGGTGCCGGTGCAGCCGGTGTGCTGCTCCAGCGGGTGGGCGTGCTCGTCGTGGCCGAGCAGCACCTGCAGCTGCACCCGGTCACAGTCGATGGCGCCGTCCTCCGGGTCGGTCACCTTGATCGTGTACTTGACCTGGTCGCCCCACTCGAAGAAGCCGCCGCTGGGCGGGAACTCGATGGTCACCGTCGGGGCGGTGTTGCCGACCGTCACCGGCACGTTCGCCACCGCGGTACGACCCTTGGGGTTGGTCACGGTGAGCTGGGCGGTGTAGTCGCCGGCGGTGGTGTAGGTGTGGGTGGGGTTTGCCTCGGTGGAGGTCTGCCCGTCACCGAACTTCCAGGCGTAGGTCAGCGTGCCACCGTCGGGGTCACGGGAACCGGCGCTGGAGAACTTCACGGTCAGCGGTGCGGCCCCGGAGGTGGGGTCGGCGCTGGCCTCGGCGATCGGGGCGCGGTCACCGGCGGTGTAGTCGATCCGGTAGACCCCGGAGTCGTCGTTGTTGCCGCCGAAGCCGGTGCCCCACTCGATCATGTAGAGCGCGCCGTCCGGCCCGAACTCGAAGTCCATCGGGCGGACCATCGGCATGCCGGTGAGCAGCTGGTTGATGTCGATCAGCGACTTGCCGTCCGCGCTGACCTGCATCGTGTACATCTTCGACTGGTTCCACTCGCCGAGGAGCGCCTTGCCGTCGTAGTACGCCGGCCACTTGCGGCTGGACGTGCTGTCGGCGTCGTAGCGGTAGACCGGGCCGCCCATCGGGGCGCCGCCGCCGCCGATCTCGGGGAAGCGCGGGTCGCCGGCGTAGCCGTAGTCCACCGTCGCCGCGATGGCCGGCGGCAGGTTGGTCAGGCCGGTGTTGTTCGGCGAGTCGTTCACCGGCGCGGCGCAGTCGAACTTCGCCCCGCTCGGCCCGGACGGGAAGGTGTAGTCGTTGTACGCCTTGTTGTTGCCGGTGCAGTACGGCCAGCCGTAGTTGCCGGCCGTGGCGACGATGTTCCACTCCACCAGGCCCTCGGGGCCGCGGTTCGGGTTGGCCGCCGAGGCGTCCGGCCCGTAGTCGGCGACGTAGAGGGTGTCGGTCTTCTGGTCGACGCCGATCCGGAACGGGTTACGGAAGCCCATGCCGAAGATCTCGGAACGGGTCTTCGCGGTGCCCGGGGCGAACAGGTTCCCCGTCGGGACGGTGTAGGTGCCGTCGTCCTCCGGGTGGATCCGGATCACCTTGCCGCGCAGGTCGTTGGTGTTGCCGGCGCTGCGCTGCGCGTCGTAGTCCTGCCGGCCGGCCCGCTCGTCGATCGGCGTGAAGGCGCTCGACTCGAACGGGTTGGTGTTGTCGCCGGTGGCGAGGTAGAGGTTGCCCTTCGAGTCGAAGGTCATGCTGCCGCCGGCGTGGCAGCAGGTGTTGCGCTGGGTGTCGACCTGGAGGACGACCTTCTCGGTGGCCTTGTCGATGGTGTCACCGTTGACGGTGAACCGGGACAGGTAGTTGCGCGGGGCGCCACCGGCCGGTGCGTAGTACAGGTAGATCCACTTGTTGGTGGTGAACTTCGGGTCGAGGCGGAGACCGAGCAGGCCGTCCTCGTTGCCGGTGAAGACGTCCAGTCGGACGGCGGTGACCGTGTTGCCGGTGTCCGGCTTCACGATCTGCACCCGGCCGTCACGCTCGGCGTAGAACACCCGGCCGTCCGGAGCGATGTCCAGCTCCATCGGGTTGTTGGTGTTGCTGTCCAGCGTGATCTTCTCGAAGTTCGAGGTCTTGGTGGCGCCGCAGTCGGCGTTCTCGACCCCGGCCGCGGTGCGGATGCCGCCGAGCAGGTGGGAGAGGAACTCCGGCTCGGTGTACGACGCCTGGGTGTGGCCGCCGCCGGTGTACCAGGACCGGCCGCCGTCGTAGTCCTGGCACCAGGCGGTGGGGTGGTCCGCACCCATCGCGCCGGCACCCGGGCTGTAGGACTTCTCGTCCAGGCTGGCCAGCACGTGCACCTTGGAGCGCGGGTTGGTGCGGAAGTTGTACCACTCGTCGAAGCGGGACCAGCGGTCCGGCAGGGTGGCGGTCGACGGGTGGGCGTGGTCCTCGACCTTGACGGTGGCCTGCTGGTTGGCCGGGTGGCCGGAGAAGTACGCGCCGACCAGGTTGCCGTACCAGGCCCAGTCGTACTCGGTGTCCGAGGCGGCGTGCACGCCTGCGTAACCGCCGCCGGCCTTGATGTAGCGCTCGAACGCGGCCTGCTGGGTGGCGTCGAGGACGTCACCGGTGGTGGAGAGCCAGATGACCGCCTGGTACTTCGCCAGGTTGGCGTCGTTGAAGGCGGCCCCGTCCTCGGTGGTGTCGACGGTGAACCCGTTGTCGGTGCCGAGCTTCTGGATCGCGGCGATGCCGGCCGGGATGGCGTCGTGCCGGAATCCGGCGGTCTTGGAGAAGACCAGGACCGAGAAGGGTTCGGCGGCGGCTGCCGCCGCTGGTGCGGGTGCCGGTGCGGCCTGTGGCAGGGCCGCCGCGGCGGGAGCGGCCTGGGCGGGGGTGCCGCCGATCAGACCGCTGGCGAGTAGGGAGAGGGCAAGTAGCCCGGCGCCCAGTGGGCCGCGACGTGCGCGGCGGTGGCGGGATGGAGACACTCCATGCTCCTTATGTCCGTGCTGGACAGTGGTGGGGGCATGGGGACGACTCGCCGCAGACCGTCCCCGGTCGGATGGGTGCGGGCCCGCCGAGGTCCGCATCGGTGGCGATCAGGTGCCGAC
Organism: Micromonospora sp. DSM 43699; assembly: GCF_055517075.1. NCBI lineage: Bacteria > Bacillati > Actinomycetota > Actinomycetes > Micromonosporales > Micromonosporaceae > Micromonospora > Micromonospora sp. DSM 43699. The sequence continues at coordinate 6,172 of NZ_JBTMMT010000082.1, read as the reverse complement.
CTCGTCGAGGCCGGTCACCGGAATAATGTCGATCGGTTGAACAAATTAGCGCCGCTGGATTGGTTTCCGGCAAGGCATGAGCATGTAACGATTCGGTATCGCCGACTCGCATTTCCGGCTTATGTGGAGAGAAGCCAAGAAAGGTAATCATAGACACTGCTGGATCGATGTAACACCCCTTGGCGGATCAGCGGATCTGTCGTACGGTGACAGGCACGTAACCCACGGGAGCCCGGTACACCGGGCTGAGAGGGGGGCTGAGAGCCCCCGACCGTCGAACCTGATCCGGGTAATGCCGGCGCAGGGAGGAGAGTTGCCGTGCCGTCCCTCGGCCGACTGCATCTGATCACCGACACCCGACCCGGGTGCGACCCGCTCGCCGTGCTGCGCGCCGCCCTCCCGGTAGCCCGCGCCGACCTGGTCGTCCAGGTCCGGGTCACCGACGGGACCACCGACCGGCAGGCGTACGAGCTGGCCCGGCAGGCGCGGGCGCTCTGCCTGCCGTACGGGGCGACGTGCCTGGTCAACGACCGGCTGCACGTGGCCCTCGCGGTGGACGCCGACGGCGGCCACGTCGGCGCGGACGACCTGCCCGTCGCGGCGGCCCGACGGATCCTCGGTGGTGCCGCCGTACTCGGCGCGACCGCCCGGGAACCCGGCGGCGCGGCGCGGGCGGTCGCCGCCGGGGCCAGCTACCTGGGCGTCGGTCCGTGCCACCCGACCAGCACCAAGACCGGCCTGCCCGACCCGATCGGCCCGGCCGGACTCCGCGCCGTCGCCGAGGCCGTCGACGTGCCGGTGATCGCCATCGGCGGGGTCACCGTCGCCACAGTCCCGGTGCTGCGGGCCGCCGGGGCGTACGGGGTGGCGGTGGTCGGGGCGCTCTCCGCCGCCGCCGACCCGGGGCGGGCCACCGCCGAGCTGATCGCGGCGCTGACGTGTTGAGCGGCCCGGACGTCGCCGTCGTCGGGGCGGGGCCGGTCGGGCTGGCGATCGCCTGGCGCTGCGCCGCCCGCGGCCTGCGGGTGACCGTGCACGATCCGGCCCCCGGCTCCGGCGCGTCGCGGGTCGCCGCCGGGATGCTGGCCCCGGTCGCCGAGGCGTACTTCGGCGAGCGGGAGCTGACCGGGTTGCTCGCCGAGTCCGCCGCCCGCTGGCCGGGCTTCGCCGCCGAGCTGACCGAGGCCGCCGGCACCGGGTTCGGGTACCGCACCGACGGCACCCTCGTCGTCGGGCTGACCGGGGACGACCTGGCCGAGGCGCGCCGGCTCTGGTCGTACCAGCAGGGGTTGGGATTGCCGATCACCGCGCTGCGCCCGTCGGAGCTGCGGGACCGCGAGCCGGCGTTGACCCCGCGACTGCGCGGCGGCGCGGTCGCCCCCGGTGACCACCAGGTCGACCCGCGTCTGCTGGTCGCCGCGCTGCGGGTCGCCGCCGAACGGGCCGGCGCGGCCCTGGTCCCCGGCGCGGTGACCCGGCTGGCCGAGCTGGCCGCGCCGGTCGTCGTGGTCGCCGCCGGCTGCGGGGCCGCCGCGCTCACCGGGCTGCCGGTCCGCCCGGTCAAGGGCCAGGTCCTGCGGCTACGCGCGCCCGATCGCCGTCCGCCCGGCTTCCGGCACGTCATCCGCGGGTACGCCGACGGCGAGTCGGTCTACCTGGTGCCTCGCGACAGCGGCGAGGTGGTGGTCGGGGCGACCGTCGAGGAGCGTGCCGACACCGAGGTGACCGCCGGTGCGGTGCTGCGCCTGCTCCGCGCCGCCGTCGACCTGGCCCCGGAGTTGGCCGAGTACGAGCTGGTCGAGGCCGTCGCCGGGCTGCGCCCCGGCACCCCGGACAACGCGCCGATCCTCGGGCCGCTGCCCGGCCGGCCCGGAGTGCTCGCCGCCACCGGCCACCACCGGCACGGCATCGTGCTCACCCCGGTCACCGCCGACCTGATCACCGAGCTGATCGTCAACGGCGAACCGGACCCGCTGCTCACCCCCTTCACCGCCGACCGGTTCGCCGCCCCGGCCGGGGCGCGGCCGACGGCCGGCGGCGTCGGACGGGACCGGCACACGGCGAACGAGGAGGAGACGTGCGACTGATCGTCAACGGTGTCGGCCGGGAGCTGGCCGGCGGATCGACCGTCGCGGACCTGGTCCGGGCCGTCACCGAGCAGCGGCGCGGCCTCGCCGTCGCGGTCAACGGCGAGGTGGTTCCCCGGGGCGGCTGGCCGGGCGCCGTGCTGCGCGACGGTGACCGGGTCGAGGTGCTCAGCGCCGCCCAGGGCGGGTGACCGGGATGCCCCTCACCATCGCCGACCAGACCTTCACCTCCCGGCTCATCCTCGGTACCGGCGGCGCGGCCAACCTGCACGTGCTGGAGCAGGCGATCCGGGCCTCCGGCACCGAACTTGTCACCCTCGCCCTGCGCCGGGTCGACACCGCCCCCGGCACCGCCGGTGGCCTGCTCGACCTGCTCGACCGGTGCGCGGTGCGGCTGCTGCCCAACACCGCCGGCTGCTACACCGCAGGGGAGGCGGTGAAGGTGGCCCGGCTGGCCCGGGAGGCGTTCGACACCGACTGGGTGAAGCTGGAGGTGATCGGCGACGAGCGGACCCTGCTCCCGGACGGGGTGGAGCTGCTGCGGGCGGCCGAGGAACTCGTCGCCGACGGCTTCGTCGTGCTGCCGTACACCTCGGACGACCCGGTGCTGGCCCGTCGGCTGGCCGACGTCGGCTGCGCGGCGGTGATGCCGGCCGGCGCGCCGATCGGCTCCGGCCTCGGGGTGACCAACCCGCACCACATCCGGCTGATCCGGCAGGGCGTCGACGTGCCGGTGATCCTCGACGCCGGGATCGGCACCGCCTCCGACGCGGCGCTCGCCATGGAGCTGGGCTGCGACGGGGTGCTGCTGGCCAGCGCCGTCACCCGGGCCGCCGACCCGACGGCGATGGCCACCGCCATGCGGTACGGCGTCCAGGCCGGACGGCTCGCGTACACCGCCGGGCGGATTCCCCGCCGCTTCCACGCCCTCGCCTCCACCCCCGACGACGGAAGGCCCGACCTGTGACCCGCCCCGCCGCCACACCCGTCCCCCGGCCGGCCGGGGTGGTGCTGCTGACGGACCGACGGGCGGCGCGCGGCGACCTCGTCGACGTCGTCGCGAAGGCGGTACGCGGTGGCGTGCGGTGGGTGGTGCTGCGGGAGAAGGACCTGCCCCGCGCCGGTCGGCTGGCGCTCGCCGTCGACCTGCGGGCCGTCCTGGCCGAGGCCGGCGGCACCCTGATCGTCGCCGGCCCAGACCCGCTCGGCGACGGCTCGGCTGGCCCTGACCCGCTCGGTCGGGGTCCGGGCGCTGCCGGTGGGGCGGTGCATCTGGCAGCGCCCGGGCCGTACCCGCCGCCGGCCGTCGGGCTCGTCGGTCGGTCCTGCCACGACGCGGCGGAGCTGGCCCGACTCACCACCGAGGACTACGTGACGCTCTCGCCGGTCTGGACCACCCGCAGCAAACCCGGCTACGGCCCACCCCTGCGCCCGGACGGGCTGCGCCGGCTCGTCCGGATCAGCCCGGTGCCCGTGTTCGCCCTGGGCGGCATCGAGACCCCGGCACAGGTGACGGCCTGTGTCGGAGCGGGCGCGGTCGGGGTGGCGGTGCTCGGCGCGATCATGCGCGCCGCCGACCCGACCGGGGTCGCCGCCACCCTCACCAGCGCCTTCCCTTCGACCCCCCGCCCGACGGACCGCATCCCGGTCGGCGGGGCGTGGCCCGAGGAGACGACATGACGCCCACGACCGTGCTCACCATCGCCGGCTCGGACTCCGGCGGCGGGGCCGGCATCCAGGCCGACCTGAAGGTCTTCGCCGCCCTCGGCGCGTACGGCACGAGTGTGCTGACCGCTGTCACCGCGCAGAACACCCGGGGCGTGGACGCCGTGCTGCCGCTGCCCCCGCGCACCGTCACCGAGCAGCTCGACAGCGTGCTCACCGACTTCGCGGTGCGCGCGGTGAAGACCGGGATGCTCGGCACCCCGGCGGTAGCCGACGCGGTGGCCGAGGCGGCGAAGGCGGGCCGGCTGCCGCACCTCGTCGTCGACCCGGTGCTCGTCGCCACCAGTGGACACCGGCTCGGGGTGGTGGCGGCGGTCGAGCGGCTGCTGCCGTACGCCCGGGTGGCGACGCCGAACTGCGCGGAGGCCGCCGCCCTCACCGGACGCCCGGTGGACACGGTCGAGGAGATGGTCGTGGCGGCGCAGGACCTGGCGGCCGCCGGCCCGGAGTTCGTGGTGGTCACCGGCGGTGACGTGGACGCGGCCGGCGAGTCGGTCGACGTGCTGGCCGGCGGCGGGGCGACCACCCTGCTCCGCGCACCCCGGGTGGACACCCGGCACAGCCACGGCACCGGCTGTTCGTTCTCGGCGGCGATCGCCGTCCGGCTGGCGGCCGGTGACCCGGTGCCGGTCGCGGTCGCCACCGCCAAGGAGTACGTCACCCGCGCGCTGACCGGCGCGCGGGGTTGGGAACTGGGCGCGGGACGCGGCCCGCTGGACCACTTCGGCTGGTCCCGATGACCATCAGGGAGGCTGTCATGCAGGCACGTCGCAAGGTCTACGTCGAGGGGGCCCGGCCGGACGTCCGGGTGCCGTTCGCCGAGGTGGAGCTGACCGGGGACGACCCGCCGGTACGGCTCTACGACACCTCCGGCCCCGGCTCGGACCCGGAGGTGGGGCTGCCGCCGCTGCGCGGGCCGTGGATCGCCGCCCGGGGGGACGTGGCCCCGGTCCGGGGCGCCGGAACCCCGCTGGCCGGCGTCGACTCCCAACGCCCCACCCAGCTCTGCTACGCCCGCGCCGGGATGGTCACCCCGGAGATGGAGTTCGTGGCGATCCGGGAGGGCGTGCCGCCGGAGTTCGTCCGGGACGAGATCGCCGCCGGGCGGGCGGTGCTGCCGCTCAACGTCAACCACCCGGAGTGCGAGCCGGCGATCATCGGCAAGGCGTTCCTGGTGAAGGTGAACGCCAACATCGGCACCTCGGCGGTCACCTCGTCGGTGGCCGAGGAGGTGGAGAAGCTGACCTGGGCCACCCGCTGGGGCGCGGACACCGTGATGGACCTGTCGACAGGCAAGCGCATCCACGAGACCCGGGAGGCGATCGTGCGCAACTCGCCGGTGCCGATCGGCACGGTGCCGATCTACCAGGCGCTGGAGAAGGTCGGCGGCGACCCGGTGAGGCTGAGCTGGGAGGTGTTCCGGGAGACCGTCATCGAGCAGGCCGAGCAGGGCGTCGACTACATGACGGTGCACGCGGGGGTGCTGCTGCCGTACGTGCCGCTGGCGGTGGACCGGGTCACCGGGATCGTCTCCCGGGGCGGTTCGATCATGGCGGCCTGGTGCCTGGCGCACCACGAGGAGAACTTCCTCTACACCAACTTCCGCGAGCTGTGTTCGCTGCTGGCGAAGTACGACGTCACGTTCTCGCTCGGCGACGGGCTGCGACCCGGCTCGATCGCCGACGCCAACGACGAGGCCCAGTTCGCCGAGCTGCGTACCCTCGGCGAGCTGACGACGATCGCCTGGGAGTACGACGTCCAGGTGATGATCGAGGGGCCCGGCCACGTGCCGATGCACAAGATCAAGGAGAACGTGGACCTCCAGCAGGAGTGGTGCCACCAGGCACCGTTCTACACCCTCGGCCCGCTGACCACCGACATCGCGCCCGCGTACGACCACATCACCTCGGCGATCGGGGCCGCCATGATCGGCATGTTCGGCACCGCGATGCTCTGCTACGTCACCCCCAAGGAGCACCTCGGCCTGCCCGACCGGGACGACGTCAAGGCCGGCGTGATCGCGTACAAGATCGCGGCGCACGCGGCCGACCTGGCCAAGGGACACCCCGGCGCCCAGGCCTGGGACGACGCGCTGTCCAAGGCGCGGTTCGAGTTCCGCTGGGAGGACCAGTTCAACCTGTCACTGGACCCGGAGACCGCGCGCGCCTACCACGACGCGACGCTCCCCGCGGAGCCGGCGAAGACCGCGCACTTCTGCTCCATGTGCGGCCCGAAGTTCTGCTCCATGAAGATCACCCAGGAGCTCAAGGAGTACGCCGCCCGGGGCATGCAGACCAAGTCAGCCGAATTCCGCTCCACCGGCAACCGCGTCTACCTCCCCCTGGCCTAACCCCCACCCC
>NZ_JBTMMT010000081.1:0-27422 GCF_055517075.1 Micromonospora sp. DSM 43699 | reverse complement strand
CTCACGCTTCGCCCGCCCCCGCGCGGACAACCCACCTCCATCGGGATACCTCATCCCATCGATCTACCCCAGCCCCAAGCCGTCACACAGACCACATCGGACGAACCTGACCATTCAAGATCTGTAGTGTCGCCGGCTACCGTCAACCACCCATTTATGCAGGTAGAGGGCATGATCAACAGCCCTAGCGTGCCGTTCCGTGTGGATCACTACCGGGCGGCGTGTGACACGCCCCGTGATACGCCTACGTCCGGCGTAGAGGCGTCCGTCAGGGGCTATCTACGTCCCGGCTGATCTGTCTTCGACGGCCTCCACCAAGGAAGAGGCCATGAAGCGCAAGACGAGTTCCCAGAGCCGATCCGAGCGGATCGAGGGAGCCATCCAGGTAGCCATCATGCTCACCATCGGAGGGGCAGCCGGCGCTGCCAGCTTCCGACACGTACACGACGTCTCGGTCGCTCACGGCCAGGGTGGATGGCTCGCCTGGGCGAACGCGGTCACCCTGGAGCTGATGTCGATCGCCGCCGCCCTGGAGATCCGTCGCCGAGTTCGGATCGGCAAGTCGAAGGCGTTCCCCGTGACAGTGCTGGTCGTCGCGGTGTTCTTGTCACTTGGTGCCCAGGTCATCGAGGCAGAGCCCTCGGTGGTCGGCTGGTTGGCTGCCGCGCTGCCTGCTGCGGGCTTCCTGATGATGGCGAAGATTGCCCTTTCCCGGATGGGCGAGAGCCCCGCAGCCCCGCTCACCGTCCAGGTGGAGCCCGAGGGCGCTGCATTCGCCGCTGGGGTTGCCGACCAGTCAGACGGAGTCCCGGACTCGCTGATATCGGTCCTGGACTCCGGTGAGGCAGTCCTGGACTCCGTTCCGCCGGTCCCGGACTCCACCCCCGTAGTCCCGGACTCCACGCCGGTGGCGGTCCCGGACACCGTGCCCGTAGTCCCGGCCTCCGGTCCCGTGTCGGCCGAACCGGTCCCCGTGGTCCCGGACTACCTCGGACCGATAGAGGACGCCGGTCCTGCTGTCCTGGACCCCGTGGAGGACTCCCAGGTAGGGCCCTCCGTGGCCGGTCCGGCGGTCCCGGACTCCGAGGACACACCTCGCCTGACGAAGGTCCAGATCATGGAGGCAGCCTTCGCTGAGGCCCTATCAGCGGGACGCCGCATCGATCACCGCGAGTTGGCTCGGCTGGCTGGTGCTGATCTGTCGCATGCACGGCGGATCTACGGCCGACTTTCGGCGGCGTTGCCCGCTTGACGAGCAGGGGTCACTACCAGCGAGGATGGCCGAGGAGGCGAGGCCCCAGTGGTCCGGACCGGCGCACGAACAGTCGCTGTAGGGCTGCTGCGGTGAAGGTATGTGTCTCGGTGGCTGATGGGGTTCGCGGAGCTGTCAATCCAGGAGGTCCCGTACAAGGAGATCAAGTTCTCCAGCATTCGGGGAGTCGAGTAGGTGTTGGCGGACCACTTGCCGAAGGGTGACGAAGTACTTGCTTGTGTCCAGATCGAGTGCCGTGACTCGGTCCATCTCCAGCTGGCTAATCTCTGCCAAACGAATGTGTTGTGGATTCGTATTGTCGTAGGTGGGAATTGGGAGCTCCCACACGTACTTGTCGATGTGGCGTTCGTCTTTCGCGTAGGGCAAAAGGGGGCGGACCAGTTCGGTGATTGCGGGGGAATTAAGGATGGCTAGGAGGTAGAGACCCTCGCTGCGGCTGGTGACGGTGGCCCAATACAGGGAGTGTTCGATGATCCCGTTAGGTACGTCGAGAAGCGAGGCCGAAACGTGCATGCCAGACTTGCCGTACACCACTCGGAGCGGGGTGCCAGGCAGTTGTCCGCTGAGATCATTCTGATAGTTGAGGCGTCCAGCGAGCGTCAGCCGATCGCTGCTGCGGTGCTTCAACCATAGATCCTCTGCACGCCTCCACCAGCGGGCTAGGTCAGGATACCGATCGAGGTCGCGGTGTTGGCCGTCCAGAATTTCAGTCCCTTGAAGGGGCAGGACCGCGTACCGAGGCGGAAGGGTCTGGTACGGCAGCACGCACTCGCTGAGGTAGATCGGCCGGATGAACTCGCTTTCCACCACGTCTTCAAGGTCGGGCAAGGCTTTCCAGGGCTTGTTTTCGCCGCTGGCCCGATCAGAGCGGACCTTCACTCGACCTGCCCCAAGGCCGAGTGAAGTTGCCCGTTGACGCTGGACGAAGAATAGTATCCTTGGGTAGATCGTGGCGCCATTGGCGAATCTTGACCGGTAAGGGGAGTCGTTCAAACCCTCGCTGGCGTAGACGAGTCTGGCGTCCTCGCGGAAGGTCACGCTTGCGACTTGTTTCCAGCTGGCTACTCCGCGAGGCAAGGTCCCAGTCCATCGCTGGGTCGTCCTGGGAAGCGGCCTGCTGTTCCCGTATGTAGTGCGGTGGCCGAAAATGACGGCGCTGCCTCGGGGAAAGAAATGTGGTCGCAGTCGACGAAGATCCCAAGAGTGGGTGAAAGCGACGTCGATTTGCTCGGTTGGTTCGTGGAATGCTCCGCTGCGGAACCCGGTCCAGTAAGGCCTGTCGAGCACGGAGTTGGGGACGACGAAGCCGAATGTGCCATCGCTGGTGAGGTACTGCTGGACGGCGCGGGCGATGAAGAGCCCAGACAGGTCTTGGTGGGTAGCGACCTCAACACCCTTCCACAACCCGCGGTCCTGACTCATCTCCTTAAAGCGTTCCTGCATCTTATTGGGCATATGCCGGTAGGAGAGCCAGGGTGGATTACCCACCAGAACGTCAACGCGGTTCTCTGGGCGTGACAGCCACATGGGGCGTGCGAGGTTGCGAACATAGTAGGACCAGATATGGTTACGATCATGGTCGACCAGTTCGCATAACAGTTGCAGGTTCTGCTTGATCGCAGCATGGTGTTCAGGCTCGATCGCTAGACGACGAAACACGTGAGCCAGCGAGGGCACCGTTCCTCTGGTCCGGCGCTGGTCTGCAGCGAGGTCGGCGAGTGTGTTGACGAGATCGTCGAAGCGATAAACGTCGGCAAGGAGGTCTTCAGGGAACCGCAAGTCACTATTGTAAAAACGGCCGTCGTAATCGGTGCGGACCACAAGGTGATTATGATCGATAAGGTCGAGTCGCTGATCCCATTGGATGCTATCGCCGAGGAAAACCGGCACCCGAATAGGGCCTCGCTCGCTGGTCAGCCGGTCGCGACCGATTGCCAGAAGATAGGTTACGCGGGCGAGGGCTACCGCGACCGGGTGCAGGTCGATGCCGGCGACATGGTTAGTCAAGCCGTGCAGGGCTTCCTTTAGTGGGGTTCCGGCGACCTCTGCAGCCGTCAAATAGCGCCGAGTGGCGTGAAACAGGAACGTCCCCGAACCGCAGGAAGGATCCAACACGCGTTGCTGAAGGGGGTCAGTTACGCTTTCAGCGACGATCCTCTCTGCTAGCCAGTCGGGGGTGTAGTACTCGCCCTGGGCTTTGCGGGTGGCGGTACTGATTACCGATTCGTAAAGCACTTTCAGCACATCATGATTAACGTCAGCCCAGTCGAATCGCGCCAAGCGCCGTGCAATAGCACGGACAAAACCCTCACCGTCGGGTACTTCAAGGACCCAGTCAAAGAAGTCGGCCTCAATTACCCCGAAAATCTGAGCTTGATTGAAAAGCTCACCGATCAGCAAACTCGCTGGCTCCATGCTGCGTACCGGTAGGCCGAGGACCAAGTGTGCGATGATCTCAGCGGTGTTCACTAGCAGAGTATGTTCGACAAAAAGGGAGTCCTCGTCGATAAACTGCGTCCCTAGCGCGCTGCGCAGTAGCTCTGACCACAGCCGCCTTTTCATCTGCACCGTCGGCAGGTCCTTGTGGGCCTCGTAGAGAGCGGCGAGCGTCGCAAAATCGATACTGTACGAAACGGTGTCCGCGCCGAGCCGCCGCTGGATCTCTATCGGGGTGGGCTTCACGCCGGTGGTTGTGGCCAGAACTTCCTCCAACCACAACAGCAGATCTGTTACATGGGTCCGTTTGGTTAGGCGAAAGCAGTTGGCTTCCTCTAGAATTTCGCCGGTCAGGTGGTAAGCCCGCCAGTCCGAGCCGTCAGTGAGAACCCCTACATAGCGCTGCCCCGTCTGTCTCGTGCGAGTCCTGACGTAACCGGTCAGTTGGACGATTGCGTCCCGCAAGACAGCAGTGCTGCTCAGGTCCTTCTTGATCTCGATGACGGTAAAGCCGACCTCGACGTCGATGCGTCTGCCGTCGCCGACCTGGGTTTCCAGGTCCACGGTCATGTCGTGCTCGGAGAGGTTCAGTCCGCCAGTCAGGAGTAGTTGCCTTACATCCGCCTGAAGGGTGGCCTCGCTGCGCAGGCGATCCCGTTCCGCCAAGCGGCTCACCAGCTTCTGCACGTCGGACTGTACAGACTCCCTCACCAGCGCCAACCGCCTCTCTCAACGAACCAACCGGGTAGCGCAACTACCCGTCGAGAGCCACCCTAGGTCATGCAACTCGGCAGAAGCCGCTGCCGGCGCTGCCCGCTGAGGTGAGCCTGTCCGCCTTCGCGGCGAGGCAGTGTCATCGCACTCGGCTGTCGCTGCTGCCTTCGTTGCCCTAGCGACGAGCGCTGGCTCAGAGCTGCGCTCGTGGCAGCTCTGATGGCGGCCGCCGGGTTCCCTGGTCCGAGAGGCAGTTCGCTGGCGCTGTTCAGCGACCAATCGGGTTTGCTTCCTCGGTGGAGGCGGGCTCGTGGCTGCCGTCACGTATACCCTCGGGCTCCGGCGGCCAGTGGGGCTCCGCCCCCTGAGAACAGCCGGGAGGCGGCCCTACTTGACCACACCCCGAGCCACCCAGGCAGCGATGGCCCACGTGGACAGAGTGGAGAGAACGTCGATTGGCGAGCCGGGCTGAGGAAATTCGGATGTCGTGGCAGAGGCTTGTCTTAGTAGCCGGTTGGACAGGAATTGCGCATCCAACTCCTGTCGCCCGTTGGTCTCTGCGTTCGGAACCCGGCTGACTTCCTCGGCCGTAAGGGTGCGGGGCTGCTTGCATCGCAGGACCGACGGACGTGCGCCGGTCTCGTCCTGTGTCACGAGTACACGGGCCTCTAGAACGTTCGCCGCTGAAGTGAGGTCTGGTCCGGGCAGCACCATCAACCCAGAGGCGAACAAACGGACCGTGGCCATGTACCAGTCCTTCCCACCGATGCTGTGGGCAGTCACGTCCGAGACGCTGTCGAAGGTAAGCGAGGGTGGGAATAGCCACCTCGACCCGCCGGGGACTTCCCTAACGTTCTCGCGGTCATCGAGTCGTGTGTAGGCAAGACCTGCGTTCGTCCATCCCGAATCGCTCTTTTGAGCAAGGGTCGGCAGGTGTTCGGACAGCGCCTCCGTGAGTATTTCGATCGAATCCTCACTTGCCAGGAGTGCAGGGAGGAAGTCTGGTTTGACCTCGGCCGGTTTCGCGAAGCGCTCCACGATGTCGTCCAGGGAAGTGAGGTGAAAGAAGCGGCTCTGCATACCCGCGAGGTCGCCCTTCATTGGCTCCAGGTACTCCGTACCGTCGCCGAAGTCTTTCGTGTTCGTGCTAACGAAGTGGACTTCCTCGTCCACGTGGTCGCGTGCGTACTCGATGGTCGTCAGCCAGATTGCAGCATCTCGGGAACCGGTCTTGTCACCCTTCTGGCCGAGCTGCTTGCATGGCGCGAGGACGTTGGACTCCCGGAAGAGCGCGGTCCGCAGTACTTCCGCGCTCGGCTCGATAACCTCAACCATGCGCCTGTACACGTCTCGCCAGTGCTCCCGGTGCCGCTCTTTATCAGCCTCCCCCATGCTGGGCACACCGCCCCACGGAACGTGGCGCTTCAGGTCGGTGAGCGCCGAAGTCGCCCTGAGGTGCGCTTCGACGTATGACAGCGTCCGATGCGACACCAATTCTTCCAGAACCACCCAGGGGACAGCGGCGCGGATACCTGCTGCCTTGAGTGCTCGGAGGAGATCGGCGGTACTGCTGTTCAGCGTCACGCCCCAGAGGATGTTGGTGTCCAAAATGATCAAGGGTGGTGGCTCCGTCCACGCCGGTCCGACTCGTGGACATACCCTGTCAGAATCAGAACTTGGGCGCAGCCCTGGATTCGCATCAGTGAGCTGCAACCGCGAGAGTGTCGACCTGCCGACACCTTCGGCGAGGGGGAGCCTCATTGTTCTGGCGTCGGCTAGCCAACCGTCGCCGTCGCCTCCCGGGCCGACCGATCAGCGTCGACATGGCTCCGACGATCGCGGCTCCCTTAAGCTCTCTCATCTGCAGGAACGTCCTCGCCGCTGCGGCGATGTCCGGATCGTTCCGGCAGCACCTTGGTTTCCTTGCCGGTCCCAACGGCCGCCAGTTGCTGGCCAGACCTGGCGATCCGGGACGTGCGAGCGGGCCGGGTCAGGGCGTCGAGCATCGTCTTGCTTCGTAGGAGCATCGCGAGAATGGTCAGGCCGGCTTGTCGCCGTTCGGGCGACTTGGTGCTCACAGTCATGACGCTCAGCAGCGTGACCAGCAGGAAGTACCAAGCGGGTGCGCTGGCTGCGAGGATGACCGCATTCATCGGCGCTTCACTCTGCTCTCTGGGATGCCGGCGGGGGCGCGGGCTCGGCACCCACCCCTGCCCCTGGTGCCAGCAGCGATAGCTCAGGAGATGCACTGCTTGCCCGTTCGAGTGCAGAGACGAGGCCAGTAGGAGCGTCCACCTGCGTCCTTCCGGAGGTGAGGAGTCTCCACCACCGTACGAAGTTCTCGGCTACAGATCTTGAATGGTCAGGTTGTGTTGGGTTCGAGGGTCAGTCCGGTGTGAGCGAGGAAGCCGTCGAGTAGGTCGTGGCGGTACTGGATGCTCTTGAGTCGGTTCTTGATGATCGCCTGGAGGTGGTCGACGCCGGTGACGGCGAGGTTGCCGATTCTGCGTTTGAGGTGCGACCACACGGCCTCGGTCGGGTTCAGGTCCGGGGCGTAGGCCGGTAGCCGGATCACGGTCAACCAGTCCCGGGCGTCGATCATCTGCCGCATGGCGGCGGAGACGTGGGTGTTCAGGTTGTCCCACACGCACACGATCGGCCCGTCGAGCTGCTGGTGAGCGGCATCCAGCAGGGCGATGTAGTCACGCTCGCTGAAGCTGCGGCGCTCGTTCTTACGGCCCCGGTGCACGATCGTGCGGTAGATGAACCGCGACCGCCGTCCGGGCCGGTAACAGGTCAGCCCGGCGATCGAGACACGCCCGGATCCTTTGCCGGTGACCGGGACGACCGGGGTGTGGCCGCGTCGTCCCCAGGTCCGCGCCTTCGGTGGGCGCAGCGTCTGACCGGCCTCGTCCTCGAAGACCAGCCACGCCTGACGCTGCGCCGCTACCGTTTTCCCGCCGGCCACGTCTCCCGCCGCCACGTGGTGATCGCCGCCTCGTCCCGCTCGACTGCACGATGTTGGGGCACCTGCACCGACCAGCCGAGCCGGTACATGATGTTCGCCGTGCCGCGCAGGGTGTAGCGGGTGCGGAACATCCGCGCGATCAGGTCCGACACCCGCGCCAGGGTCCACCGCTGATCGGCGCCGAAGCCGTGCGCCGCCGGACCCTGCTCCAAGGCGTCGGCCAGCCGCCGCAGCCGGCCTTCATCCAGCCGGCACCGAGACCCGCCCGGCCCCTTCGACGCCAGAGCCTGTTCACCACCAGCCTTCCACCGCTTGCGCCAGCCGTACACCGCGGTCTGCGACACCCGCAGCCGACACGCGATCTCCGGCACCGACACACCCTCGGCGAACCACCCGGCAGCCTGCCGCCGTACCGCCTCACGCTTCGCCCGCCCCCGCGCGGACAACCCACCTCCATCGGGATACCTCATCCCATCGATCTACCCCAGCCCCAAGCCGTCACACAGACCACATCGGACGAACCTGACCATTCAAGATCTGTAGCTCCGCGCTGAGCCATGTCGGTACCAGTTGCGTGGATCGCTGGACGTCTCCGATCTGTCCGGTCATCGACGAAGCGGCTGATCGGGTTGCGGCACGGTCAGATGTTCCGGCAAGCTGGCTAGCCACTGAAAGCTACTGATCCGTTGCACAGAGATGCAGGTTCGCCTCGGTGGCCTGCAGACGGGGGACAGGATTGGAACCATCAACTTCGACTGCGGGGCGCACACGTTCGACTTGGGCACTCCCCACGCTCTGGGTGGTTGGGCCGATCTTCGAGCTGCCCGTGACGATCTTGGCTGTGTCCTCCTTTCCTGATGTCGCCGAAAACGCTCTCCTCGGCTCTCCCTGGACACAGGCGGCACTCGCCGCCGCGTTCGTGGTAGCTCTGCTGGCTGCTGGCGTGACGTGGGCCGAGAAGCAGGTCCCGACTGCTGTTCGGCGCGCGACTGGAGTCCTCGCCTGGGTTGCGGCGGGCCTCGTGGCTGCGGTCATGCTCGGCTTCATTGTTGGTGGCGAGTGGGTGATCCTCGGCGTACTGCTCGCTCACTCTGCCGTAGCTCTTGCGACTCTCGGCTTGCTCGCCGTTCGCTCGGCCAGCAGCGTGCCATCCGGACCGGCGGTGAGCAGATGAGTGACGAGATCCTCGGCAAGCTACGTCGGCTTCACCAATACACGGCAGACCTGAACGCCTTGATGGCCTCCGTTCAGGCGCATACGCCCCCAGAGGAGGCGACGGGAACTGATCCGAGCGGCGCGGTACGGGTGACGGTCGGATCAGACGGGCTGCCGACTGTCATCCGGGTTGAGAGCGCTTGGCAGCACCGCGTGGAGCCGCAGGGCCTGGGGCGGGCCGTCACGGCGGCCTTCCAGGACGCTGTAGCCGAGGCGCAGCGGCGATGGTCGGAGAGGTTCGACAGCACCTCGTGGCTGGCCAGCGTGGATCGCATTGAGACACGCGCTCAGCGCAGCTACGGTGGGGAGCCCTTGGACCCGCTGCCCAAGACCCCGATACACGGGCAGCCCCGAAACAACCTCGCCCTGACCGAGGAGGTGTTGAAGGCACTTCAGGCGGCGCGGACAGGCGGCAGGGAGCAGCCGGCGTCGGCGTCCGGCCGAAACCGAGAGCGGACGATCTTCATCACGCTCTCGCCTGCCGGCTTGCAGGAGATCGAGATTGCGGCGAACTGGGCGCAACGTGTGGGCGCAGCGGAGATCAACTCTGGGCTATCCGAGGCGTTGGGGCGGGCGGGGTCTGCCCTTCATGATCAAGCATCGAAACGCGAGGATGCAGCGGCGGTTGCCGACACTTTGGCCCGGGAGACGTTGGCGACCTTGGCACACCTCGCGCAGGCCGACCACGAGCGAGAGGAACGCTGATGCCGCCCCCAGATCGTGGTCAGGTCACCGTAGCGACGAGCACCCTTCGCTCCGAGGCGAATGAGTGGGACCTTCAGAGCGAAGCCATCGGGACGATCGGGTCGAAGGTCGCTGGGATGGAGTTGGGCCGGGTCGAGGCTGGGCTGTTCCAGCTCATCGTGTCGCCGTACAACGACGTAGTGCGTCAGGTTAGCCAGCGATGCAGCGAGGGACGAGCTGCCACCACGGAGGTGGGGCAGACCTTGCGGAAGGTTGCTGATACCTACGACGAGGAAGACCTCAACAACGCGCACAAGATCCGAAACCTCTACTGAGCTGGGGCTGACCGGTGGACTTCAGTAAGGCACAGTTCGAGGCCCTGATTGCCGAGATCAGAGGCGGTCTGGACGACTTCGATAGGCACCTGGACGAGATCATGCCGGCTACCATCGCCGCCGCCGCTCGTTGGTACGTGCCTGAAGAGGTCTCGCAGGCCCTGCTGTGGCTCGGCCGCGAAAGCGTCAAGGTAGGCAAGTACCTGATCGAACTCTTCCTTGACATCCTGAGGGGCGCGACTGCGCCGATCTTCATGTTCCTGGATGCCTGGGAGTGGATGAACGTACGTGGCTCAGCCACGGGAGTAGCCAGCGCCCTGTCCGCGCAGCACCTGGTGGTCGATGACTCGGACTGGTCTGGCAAAGCCCGCGATGCCTATGTGGCCAGTGTGGAGAGCCACTCCACGGCGGCGTCTCGGATCGGCTCCATCGCTTCGAGCACGTCAGTTCATCTGCTGGCGTGTGCTGCGGCTGGCGCTGCCTTCTACGCCACCTTGGCAGTCGTACTGACCAAGCTGATCGCAGCGTCCACCGTTGCCATAGGGTTCTTGGGGACAGCGGTCTTTTCGTGGGCAGGGGCGGCTCTGCTCCTGGAGGAGGCGGGCTTCAGCACCGCGGTCATCGCTACTGCCATCGGCACTCTGACGACCTTCCTGACGGCGCAGGCCGCAACGATGGTTAACCTGCACGGCGAGGCCGTCGACGCGACGGCCTTCCCTGGCGGAAAATGGCCGTCGCCCAACACATCCACCTATAGCGATGCGACTGTGACCGACGGAGACGCGGACTGGTCGCTGGCGCCGGGTTAGCCGTTCAGCGGTCCGTGCGTGCGAGCCCTTCCTGCAGCCACGCGGAGGGCCGTAGATCATCGATCTCCGCAGAGAACTCCTCGTCGAGATCCTCGCTTGAGGGTATGCCAAGCAATCTCAGGTGTGCTTCGAGGTTATGTTCGAGGTCCTCTAGGCGGTTGGAGATCTCGGCAAGCTGTTGAGCTGCTTGTTCGCGGGCTTCCTCTGATGGATTCACGAGAAAGTACTCCCTGAGGAAGTGGTGGGCCAGGTAGTTCCGAGCCTCAACTGCTCCTTCAAGTTCGCTGACCATGCCGTCCGGCCAGTGCGGCTGCGTTTTGAGGCCGCGAACCATCTTGCCGAAGGTCGTTGCGTTCCACCTTTCGACCTTCTCCATCGCTTGGTCGCTGCTGGTCCGATCCTTGATTGAACGGGATAGGAGTCGCCAGAGTGTTAGTTCAAAGATCTGAAACTGGTGCATTACTGCACCAAAGGCAACGTAGATGATCGACTGATCCACCTCTGGTTCAGATGCTGACACCTGGCTCATGACCGGAGAGCTTAGCTGTCGGAGTTGCCGGACTGCGACCGCAGGGATCACGGGACGCTGCGTGCAGCGACTTCGGTCTAAGTTGATGGCCGATAGGCGAACCTGACTCACTTCTAAGGGTGAGTGGGGTGCTGCCCCAGGGTGCGATCATATGCATCGATGTGTCGAGGTCAGGGCTGGTCTCGACTCGCCGGGACTGCCTTGACGTAGACGCCCTCGCCCTGGCGGCCCTCCACAAGCCCTTCGGTTCGAAGGATCAACATGGCGCTGCGAACAGAAGCGTAGGAAACATCATGTTCGGCCTTGAGTTCGGTCGTGGATGGCAACTTGTCGCCTACGCCGAACTTGCCGCTGCGGATCTGCTCGCGGATGGCCTCTGCCACTCGCTCGTACTTCGGGATCATCTGTACTCCTCGGGTCGCACCCCCGAGTAGATCACTTCCAGATACCCGCATCAACTATGTCGTGTCGTGTATACCTATCGTACTATGTCGGTTAGGCTGCGAGTCGTGTTCGTCCTCGGGTCGCACCAGGAGGGGCACAAGTCCGGTGCCTGCCCGCTTGTCCACCCGTGCTGAGTTGCGGCAGGCACCGGAACCCAGATGAGCAACCAGCCGCGCCGAGCCAGGCCCCTTCGCCGGGCCGGGCTGCGTACCGCCGACGACGGCGGGGGACGGAGGGACATGGAGCGGAGCACCGATACGCCCGCCGAGCCGGCCGGTGACGTCCTCTTTAGGGGGTCCGGTGGTAGCGCCGGCGGTACCACCGAGGGCGGCGGGATCTACCGGACCAAACAGCACCTGCTTACGCCAGTGGAGGTCCGCTGGCAGCGCTTCCCGATGACTCGGTTCGGCCGCCGAGGGTTCGACCCGGAAGCAGTCACGACCTTTCTTTGCAGGGTCGAGGTCGACATGGACACGCTCTACCGAGAGATCGTCGCTGCGCAGGACGAGGTCCGCCACTACCAAGACGTCGTGGCCGACATGCGAGCCGAACGCTGGCGTCCTCGTGAGCTGTGGGCACCCCGGCGCCGCGGTGAGTACAGGCGTGCTCCCACGTGGCCGCTCTACCCAGGTCGCCCTCCAGGCAGCCACCGAGTATTGGGCGGTGGTCAGAACGATGACTGACTACCCGGCGATGCACGGCCCGTCGAGGCCGGATTGGAACTGCCTCGTCTGCGGCGAGCCCTGGCCGTGCCTCGTCCGCAAGCGGCAGCTCAAGGAGCTGTGCCACTGCAACGTCTGGACGCTTGAGCGCTACATGAGTGAGTACCTGCGCGATGCCCACCGAGAGATCGACGGCATGAGCACGGCCGAGATCACCGAGAGATTCGTGGGGTGGTGCAGCAAGCCCTTGGCGATGTGGGCGGCCCAGGGGCGCGAGATCAACCCGTCGGCGTGCCCCACTGAGGAGGTTGGAAGATGATCGACCATGACCGTGGACTGATGCCCTCAAGGCTGCTGACCGTTGACCCAGTGCCACCTGTGTTGACCAGCGGGGCGGCTGCCCAGGACGGCTCGGTTTCCTTCTCGATGGATCAGCTCACTGAGGTTCGGATCGAAACTCCCAACCTCACAATCTCGATCAAGTCGCCAGCGGGTCTTGAGAAGGTCTGCCAGTCGGTAGAGAAGCTGTACGCCGCCCATCGGGGCACCTGCGAGCCGGCGGCGTCCTCACTCGGCTTCACGACGCCGTGAGCGAGCTTCCGGCCTCGGGGGACGTCATCCGTGTGACCCGTGCGGCGTCAGTGCAGTTCATCCGGCCCATGACCTTCAAAGTGATCAAGGTGCTGACCGAGTTGCACACCTACGACGGCTGGGTCTGGCTCCGGGGTTACCAGTTGGACGACAAGGGAAACGCAGTCGCCAGCCGGGAGATCTTCGTCCAGCCTGCGGGCCTGGTGACCTTGCAAAAGCGCCCACCGCCGCAGGCGGCCACGGTCGACATCCAGCGAAGAAGGAACATGTCGTCCGCAATGCGTCGATCGCCTTCAAGAGCGTCGATCTCTGGAGCTACGCCTGCGGTTAAGGATGCGGAGGGCGTAAAGACTGATCGCCGGCCTTGACCTTGCCTCGTGCTTCGTCGGCCGCGGCGACTGCGGAAGCGAGGAACGCGAGTCCGAAGACTCCGGTGAAGGGCAACCGGCTGGTTGCCCTTCACCTGCGGTCTGCATCAGTCGTTGATGAAGCGCAAGACCTCGATCACGACGTTCGTTGTGGAGGCCATACAGGCCGCGAAGGTGCTCATCAGCGCACCCCACATGGCAAGTGAAGCCACGCGCGAGCGGTTCTTTCGTTCGCCGTTGCGCCGATTTGGCCGAAGCCTCTTAGCCATTAGGTCGTTACCTCCATTGAACCTGCGCTCCTACTTAGGTGTCAGTGCAGGTCGGGGGCGGCACCCCGGGCGCGCGAAGCCATCGGTGCCGCCCCTTCCCATGCTCGCGGTTGCCCGCTGACACACCAACGACTGAGGCGACCGAAGGACTCACGTTCCGTTGATCCGATTTGAGGCTTCCGGTGCGTCGATTCATGCCCCTTTTGTATGCTTATGGGAGTAAGGTAACGGACAGGGTGTCCGTCATTTTGCTTCATGCAAGTTGCAAATCGCAGCGGCTATGCACCTTTTTTAGTGTTTTGATCGTCCGGTTTTCGGCAGGTTGACGCCGCCGCACGACGCGATCGACCAGGGGTGGCGAGATTTAAGGCAGAGCTTGAGAGACGAGGGTCACAGTCAGTGCACTCAATGCTCGGCTCCCTGATCGTGGCGGTGTCGCGGTACGTGTTGGAGGTGCTATTGCCTTCGCAGGGGATTCCCACCGGCAGATGTGTGCTGCCACAAGAAGGTCATGATCGACGGGTGGGCTTGTTGGGAGACCGAGAGCTGTGGGGGGCGGTGTCGAGTGGACCTACATGAGGTGCCTGTAGTCCACCCCGGGCAGACGGCGGCTCTCGCTCCCTTGATGGTGGCCGCCGGCATCGGCAGGTTCGACCCGGTGACTGATTGCTGCCGTGATGGCGCATCGCTCCGCCCGTAGTTGGAGATGGAGCAGCGGAGCTGGGTGAGGTCTTATCGCGAGTTCCTTCGGGAGGAGGACACGGCGACCGAGGCTCTGTGCATCTCGGACGTGATGACTGGCCGCACTTCTCTGGCCCTAGATATCGGTCATAGAACTTCGAACGTGCCCTGGTCCGAGTGCTGAAATGGATGATGCCTGCAGGCTTCTCGGTATGCATGGGGTGCTGTGGGGTCGGCGGTGGAGGGGGTTAAGGCCCTGGGGCGCATGGCCTGAGAGCGTCATCAGGGTTTGCCAGGTGACCTGTGGGTGGCAACCTGGCGCTAGGCTCCGCCCAGATTGCGAACACTGGGCAGGGGGACTGGCATGGGAAACCCGTCGTTCGGCAGGGGCTACCACCAGGGCTTGGCCGAAGGCCTCGCCCAGGGCTTGGCCGAAGGCAAGAAAGGCCGAGCGATAGTTGAGGGCGCGTGGTTCGTTGGGGGCCTCGCCGTCGCAGGAGCTGCCTTCGGCTACCGGAAGTTCAAGGTGAGGAGCATCGCCAAGCGCGAGCAGGAGCTTTCTGCCGAGGGCTCGGCACCTGCCGCCGTGGACGGCGCTGGCGATGAGCACGAAGCAGGGGAAGACATCGCGGGTAGGTAGGGTGGCCTGGCCAGCCGGCGCCCCAGCGAGGTTGACGAACGGTAGGAAACTCACGAACCGTTCTCAGTCGGCACCGTCCTCGCTGGATTCACCGTTCTTTTGCGAGTTTGCTGACTATGCAGTCTGGGTAAGACTCGACGGTCAGAGCTGGCTCTAGGTACTGGGACAGGCTCGGCAGGTGGGAGTGAGAAAATCCCGGCCCCCCGCCCCCGGAAACGTCTCTGAGCCCATTTCGCGCGCATCAATTTTTGGGAAACTTGACCTTCGCCTGACTGGTAATTGCCGGTTCGGGTAGAGGTCTTGTTGCTGGAAGGTCCGTACGTAGGGCTACGGGCGATTCCCTTCATTGCCAACCCGTCGGGATATGGGCGGACGGGAGTTGCTCTCCCGTGGGCGTGTAGGTGGGGACGGTTCGCGGGGGCACGGGGGGCACGCCGACCACGCTGGGACGGCGGGTCAAACATCTCGAAGTGCTCAGTAGAAGGGACATGCATCCCACAGTATGTAGGGTTCTGCACGCGATGCGGTACGCGCATTCGAGCATTCCGCAGGGTGGCCTCTCGAATCAGGTAGGTGCCAATCGGTCGTGTCACGGTCGCTTACCGAGCTGTCCACGGAGGGGCTTCCAATCAGAGTTTCCTGGGAGAAGCGCAACGGTTCCGGGTGGTTCGGCGGTTCCCCCCATAGGGAGGGGAACCGCCGAACTACCTACGCCCTGCGAACCGAACCGAACCAGTTCCGAACCACTTCACAGGTTCATGACCTGCGGTTTCATGGATAGCCCGAACCACCCGAACCGATCCCGAACCGGTTCGGCACCGGTTCGCGGGCGGGTGGTCCGCCGAACCAGCTGAGGTGTTCGGGGCATTCACTCAACGTCTTCGAGTCCGGGCACTTCGGTGTCGTAGTCGCGGACGTATACGAGCTTCATGCCGCTCTTGCCCGCGTTTCTGTTTTCAAGGAATCGATTTTCGACGAGGTAGTCGATGGCTTTCTGTACCTTGGTTCTGGTGCCGCTGATGTTGTCACAGACCGTGTTCTTTGAGCACATCGAGTTTTCCTTGACGAACTTCAGGATCTGCTGGATCTGGATTACTGTCAGGCCACCCGCTGCTGCCGGGATGGTGATCGTGTGTGGCAGGTCGATCCACGCCTCGATCGCCTTCGTGACCGGGTCGCTGACGATGTTGAAGGTACCGACGTGGGATCGGTCGACCTTCGACCTAACCGTGCCGTTCTTATCCTTGGCGAGCGTGAGATACGACTTGCCGTGCTTCCCGTAGCCGAAGTCGTCAAGGTTCGTCACGACGTAGCTCGCACCGTCGATGCCGGCCCTCTTGTGCTGAGCGCCGATCGCGTCCTTGCCGCGTGCATCCTTCGACTTCGGAACGTGGTCGATCATGACCACTGCGGGGCCGAGGCCGGTGAGCCACTTCGCTATGTTCTTGTAGAACTTCGCTACGTCCTCCTGGTCGTTGACCTTGAGGCCCTCGATGCTCATCACCTCGGTGACACCGTCGATGACTGCGAGGGTGACCGCTGGGTGGTCGGCCGACTCGAGCAGCGCTCGCAGCGCATCCTTCCCCACGGCGTCGAGCTGCGCGTCGGGCTTGATGTAGATGAAGTACTTCGCCAAGTCCTCAGGGCTGACGCCGAAGTTCAGCATCCTCATGATCACGCTCACGGCGTTGTCCTCGTAGTCGAGGAACAGCACGCGGTTGGCCTTGCGGATCTCCTGGTAGGCGGCCAAGAGGGCGACCCAGGTCTTTAGTGACTCGGACTCTCCGATGAGGCTGTGCAGCCTGCCTGGATAGAACAGGTGGAGGCCGTCCTTGCGCTCCAGGAGGCTCGTCTGTGGCATCTCCAGCCCGGCCGAGATCAACTCCGAGATGTCGACCGGGGTCCAGGCGGCAGTGCTCCTCTCGACTGCTGCCACCACAGCATCTGCCTCATCAGCTACGGCCTTCGCTGCGCCAGCCAGGATGGCTGCTGCGTCGATCGTCACGAGTGGCTCCAGACCATGGGCTGCTTCATCCCGCCCTCGATGCCGCTCTTGATCGTCTTGGCAACCTCGGTCTTGGATAGGCCCGACTTGAGCGCCGCTGCGGCTAGCGCCATGGCAGCCTCCTCGATCGGCAGCCCCAGCCCAGCCACTACAGAGCCGAGGCGGAAGGCAAGCTTGTTGAGGGTGGCGTTGCGATGGCCTTCGCGAGCCTCCAGCATGTCCTTAACCAGCCCGACGGCTGCCGCCTGGAACCACCGCTGCTTGCGCTCATCGTCGCTAAGCGAACAGTCGATCACGTCCTCAAGACCGACCGCCGGCTCTGGTTTTTCCGAGACTGGCTTCGCCGGCGGGGCAGGCAGCGGGGCGGGAGTTGCCTTGTCTGCCAAGAAATTCTTCCAAGCCTCGGCGGCAGGATCGTCGACACCGTCGTGTAGACCGTCCCAGTCGATCTGGTCACTCTTTGCCTGGTAGACGACCTGGTCGCCGGTCTTGTTCGTGCGGATCGTTGGAGGGATGAAGACGAATCCTCGGCCCTTGCCCTGGTTGTCACCAGCTTGAACGTCGATGCCTGGAGCTGGTGTGCACTTTCGGACTCCGGATCGAGCGACATAGAGGTGAACCCCACCGTTCGGCGTTAACACCTCGCCATAGACGGGAGGAAGAAGCCCAGCGCTTCGCAGCGCAGCGCGCGAGGCGTTGCCACCGTTGCGGGGGTCCACATCGATCACATCGAACTGCACACCAGTCACCGCGCAGACTGCCCAGCCGGGACGCCACTTATCGAGGTTGTGCAGATCGGCCGGGAGATTCTGCCAATTCTTGGGGTACCTGAATTCGCGCTCCCCCGTCAGTGGTTCCGCGGTGAAGACTGGCACGCCATGATCGACGTACTCTCTTGGAAGCCTCAGCCATTCCGGGTACGCCGCTAGGGCCGACCCGCCATCGGCGACAGAATGATCATATCCGCAATTATTTGACGTGCTGCCGGTCACGGTGTAGCTTCTCCCTAGGTTACGGTGAATGCGGGGCCAGGTGGGCTTACCTGGCCCCGCAGCTTCTTTGCCTATCGACGGATAAGCAATTGGATGCGTGCCAGGAGCCGCTCAAGTTCGAGGATGGCTTCCCACATGAGCTGCCTGGTCTTGATGTCGTCTTGCTCGTCGTGTTCGTCCGATGCCCCTAGGCGGGCATCGTTGACGCCTATGTCAGCCATTTGTTAGCGTTCCTGCGTCTCGTAGTGCGTGCTCATCAGGTGCTTGCTCGGGGCGCGGGGTCAGTCGAGTTGCGCGCTCGACTGGCCCTTTCGGCTTTCCGAACATCGGCTGCTGCTCGGCGAAACCAGTCGATCAAGCAGCGCCCATGCATCACGATCGTCTGGTCGTGTCCGAACCAGAAGAACGCCCGCATGCCGTTGCCGAAGTAGTCGCCACAGTGGAAGCAGGGCTGGTCAGTCCAGGTGGCTTCCCACTCGATCAGCCTTATCTGGGTGTCGTCGCCAGCCTTGATCGCAGCGTCCAGGGCCGTCGCCAGGTCGTTTCTGTTTCGCAGGATCATTGGAGTCGTCACCTCGGTTACTCGTGTGAGAATTGATGTCGCGGCACTAACGACTGGTCCTCCGGTGACCGACCGTGCCAAGAGTCCCTAGCTCTGTGGCTGGCGTGAGTCGCCGTTGAGGATGGCGAGAAGTCGCGCGGTAGGCACGCGCAGTCGTTGGCCAATCTTGATGGTCGGGATCTGTCCGCGTCGAGCCGCCTCATATGCGGCACCCCGGCCAATTCCTAGTACTTTCCCAGCCTCCACAACGGAAATCGTCGGCTTCTGAAGAAGGGTCGGCGCGGTGGTCGTTCCGGCAGCGGGTTGTGTTGCGTTCGGTTCGGTCATGTCGATAATGATCGGGTGCGTCCCCCGGAAGCGCCACCATTGCCGGTCGTGGTAGCGCTATCGGGGCCTAGGTCGACTAGCGGCAAGTCGAATGCTGTAGCCCTAGGGGATGTCGCTTCGTATGGGATCGCTGCGGATCGCATGGGTTCCCATGATGTGACTGGTGGAACGAGAACTTCCGAAGATGACGTTAAGTGCACGCCTGGCTACTGGTCAAGGATGTGCTGATATCGGCACTCGACTGGATTCGACTTACCGGGAGTCGAGTGCCGATATCAGCGAAAGCTTGCCTTTCGACTGGCATCAGAACTAGCTTTCGTCTCACCGAAACCTGATATCCCTCCGGGTAAGGAGTCCGCGTGCCCCGTAAGCAGGACCCGATCAAGAAGGTCACCCTGAAGGACGGCCGGACCCGATACAGGTTCGTCATCGACGTAGGCCGGCGTTCAGACGGCGGACGCGACCAGCGGACTTACACCTACGACACGCTGAGGGAAGCCAAGGCAGAGCGGGCGAAGATTATCGCCGGCAAGTCGACGGGGACCTACGTCGCGCCCTCGACGCTGACCCTGGGGGAGTACCTTCCCGCCTGGCTCGCTGGGAAGCGCAACCTGCGGGCCGGGGCGCTTCGGGCATACAGGGATGCACTCAAGCCTGTCGTTGAGCGGCTCGGGGATGTCGAGGTGCAGAAGCTCCGCAAGGCGGACCTGGACGGCCTCGTTGACTGGATGCTCACCAGCGGGCGCAGGGTCGGCAACGTCCAGAAGCAGAGCCTGTCGCCGCGATCCGTCTGCGTGATGCTCACCGTCCTGTCCGGAGCCTTAGACAGCGCCGAGAAGCAGGGGCTGATCGTCCGGAACGTGGCGAAGCTGGTGGAGCGGCCGACCCATCGGCCGAAGGCGTTGAGGACTTGGACCGCAGAGCAGGCGATGGCGTTTCTTGTCTACGTCACCGAGGACCGTCTGTATGCGGCGTGGTGCCTGAGTCTCTACGGGCTGCGGCGCGGCGAGGTCGTAGGGCTCCGCTGGGAGTGGGTCGACCTCACCGGCGAGCGTGCTGAGGAGCTGGGCGTAACCAAGGGGACACCGACCATCACTATCCACAAGGCGCGGGTGTCGGTTGCGGGCGAGGTGTTCGAGGAGGACCCCAAGAGCGAGCGCGGTCGACGCACGCTGCCGCTGGACGCGACTCTCGTAGCAGGCCTCAAGGCACTGAAGGTCCGCCAGGCAGCCGAGCGCCTTGAGGCCGGCGCCGCGTACGAGAACTCAGGTCTTGTTGTCGTCGACGAGCTGGGTCGGCCGCCACGCCCGGAGTGGTACGGCGACAGGTTCCAGTGGTTGGCGGCGAAGGCTGGGCTGCCCGTCATCCGTCTGCATGACGCGCGGCACACCTGCGGAACGCTGATGCACCTGCGGGGAGTGCCTACGGCAGTCATCTCCGCCTGGCTGGGCCACGCGAGCGCGGCCTTCACGCTCAAGACTTACGTCCACTCGCAGGACGGGGCGCTGCACAGTGCCGGCGCGACGTTGATGCAGGCGCTTACAGGCGTCGAATCCGCTGCCCCGGTGGCGGGTCTGGTCAGCGATCAGGGGCGGGCGCAGGACCACCGTCCTGCATGATCAACAACCCCTGTGTGACACAACCGTGAGAAACCGACCGTCGGAGATAGATGCACAGCCATGACGTAGATCGTTGATCGCGGTGCTGACCTGCATGTATTGATGGAGCGGGCGACGGGAATCGAACCCGCACCGTCAGTTTGGAAGACTGAAGCTCTGCCATTGAGCTACGCCCGCGCGCCCTGGCGCCCCAGGACACCCGCCACCTTACCCCCACCCCCCAGCATCCCCCCCAACCCCCACCCCCACCCGGGTGGGGGTCACCGGGGCAAGGGTGGGGATGCCCCGGGGGACCGGGGTGGGTGGGACGGCATACACTTCTTTGGCCACGGGGTGTGGCGCAGCTTGGTAGCGCACTCGCTTTGGGAGCGAGGGGCCGTGGGTTCAAATCCCGCCACCCCGACTGCGTGCGCATCCGGGCGACGCCCGAGGTGACGCCGATTCCGTCAGGTACGCCGGGCGCTGCCGGAGCAGCGTCCCGGCTCGCCTACACTCGATGCGCGCATTCATGCCCAGATCCAACCCGCCCAGACCCAAACTGAGATCCGTCAAGGAGTACGCCTGTGAAGAGCACCGTCGAGACTCTGAGCCCGACGCGCGTGCGGCTCGCCATCGAGGTGCCGTTCGTCGAGCTCGAGCCGAGCCTCAAGAAGGCGTACCGGGAGATCGGCCAGCAGGTCCAGGTCCCCGGCTTCCGTCGGGGCAAGATCCCGGCTGCCGTGATCGACCAGCGGGTGGGCCGGGGCACCGTGCTCAACGAGGCGGTGCAGGAGGCCATCCCGCAGAACATCCTCGCCGCGGTCCGCGAGCACGACCTCAAGACGCTCGGTCGTCCGGAGGTCGAGATCACCGAGTTCAACGATGGTGACTCGCTCAACTTCACCGCCGAGGTCGACGTCCGGCCGGAGCTGACCCTGCCGG
The DNA here is from genome assembly GCF_055517075.1 of Micromonospora sp. DSM 43699. Classification (NCBI taxonomy): domain Bacteria; kingdom Bacillati; phylum Actinomycetota; class Actinomycetes; order Micromonosporales; family Micromonosporaceae; genus Micromonospora; species Micromonospora sp. DSM 43699. The sequence goes on along the minus strand of NZ_JBTMMT010000081.1, from coordinate 6,378 downwards.
ACCCGGCCACCGTCGAGGTGACCGTCGACGAGCTCCAGATCGACGACACCGAGGTCGACGAGCAGGTCAAGAACCTGCGCGAGCGGTTCGCCACGCTGAAGACCGTCGAGCGGGCCGCCGCCGAGGGTGACTACGTGCAGATCGACCTGAACGCGACCGTCGACGGCGAGGACGTGCCGGGCGGTTCGGCGAGCAACATCTCGCACGAGGTCGGCAGCAAGCAGCTCCTGCCGGGGCTGGACGAGGCCCTGGTCGGTCTGGCCGCCGGTGACGACACCACCTTCACCACCCAGCTGGTGGGCGGCGACTTCGCCGGCCGCGACGCCGAGGTGGCGGTGACCGTCCGCACGGTCAAGGAGAAGGAGCTGCCCGAGCTGGACGACGACTTCGCCCAGATGGCCAGCGAGTTCGACACCATCGACGAGCTCCGCGCCGACCTGCGGGAGAAGGTCAGCCGGGGCAAGCGGGTCGAGCAGATCTACGCCGCCCGGGACAAGGCCCTGGAGCAGATGGTCGCCGCCGCCGAGGTACCGGCGCCGGAGGGCATCGTCCGCGAGGAGGTCGAGAGCCGCAAGCAGGCGATGGTCGACCAGCTGGAGCGGATCGGCGCCTCGATGGAGGAGTACCTCGCCGCCGAGGAGAAGACCGAGGAGCAGATCGACGCCGAGCTGGCCGAGGCGGCGACCGAGGGTGTCAAGATCCAGCTGCTGCTGGACAGCCTGGCCGACGCCGAGGACACCCAGGTCTCCGACGACGAGTTCGGGCACGAGATCGTCCACCGGGCGCAGCGCGCCGGGATGGCCCCCCAGCAGTACTACGACCAGCTGGTCCGCTCCGGCGCAGCCGGTGCCGTCTTCGGTGACGTGCGGCGCGGCAAGGCGCTCGCCTCCGTGATGGAGAAGATCAAGATCAAGGACTCGGCCGGCAACGAGGTCACCCTCGACGCGCTGCGGGCCGAGAGCGAGCAGGCGCACGACCACGACCACGAGCACTGACCGACCCGGTAGGCCGCCGTCCGCCCGTTGCGGCAGACGGCGGCCGAACCCCTTTCCGGGTACGTCCCGAGCAGCTGCGCTGAGAGCGAACAGTGCCGCGAGCGGGAGTCGATCACCCGGTCGAGCGGTTAATGTCGGGTACGACGGTACGGAGAGCGAAGGGCTGCCATGACCGACATGCACATCCCAGCGAAGCCGCTCCGGGCGATCGAAGCCCGAGGTGGGGACACCATTGGCAACCTCGACGACTCGGTCTACAACCGGTTGCTCAAGGAACGCATCATCTTCCTCGGCAGCGAGGTGAACGACCAGGTCGCCAACCGCATCTGCGCGCAGCTGCTGCTGCTCGCCGCGGAGGACCCGGACCGCGACATCTTCCTCTGGATCAACTCGCCGGGTGGCTCGGTCTACTCCGGCATGGCGATCTACGACACCATGCAGTACATCGACAACGACGTGTCGACCGTGGCGATGGGCATGGCCGCCTCGATGGGCCAGCTGCTCCTCTGCGCGGGCACCAAGGGCAAGCGGTACGCCCTGCCGCACGCGCGGATCATGATGCACCAGCCGTCCGGTGGCCTCGGTGGCACCGCGTCGGACATCGCGATCCAGGCGGAGCAGATGCTCTACACCAAGCGGATGTTCCAGGAGCGGGTCGCCCACCACACCGGCCAGAGCCAGGCGCAGATCGAGGCCGACTCGGACCGGGACCGTTGGTTCACCGCCCAGGAGGCCATGGACTACGGCTTCATCGACAAGGTGATCATCGGAGCCACGCAGGTTCCGGATGGCGCCGGGACCCTGAGCTGAGGAGCTGACGATGACCGATCTGAGCCTGCCGCCCCAGTTCGCGGCCGTGCACAACCGTTACGTCCTGCCGTCGTTCGTCGAGCGCACCTCGTACGGGGTCAAGGAGTCCAACCCGTACAACAAGCTCTTCGAGGACCGGATCATCTTCCTCGGCGTCCAGGTCGACGACGCGTCGGCCAACGACGTGATGGCGCAGCTGCTGACTCTCGAGGGCACCGACCCGGACCGCGACATCATCATGTACATCAACTCGCCGGGTGGTTCGTTCACCGCCATGACGGCGATCTACGACACCATGCAGTACGTCCGGCCGGACATCTCCACGGTCTGCCTGGGTCAGGCGGCCAGCGCGGCGGCGGTGCTGCTGTCGGCGGGTACGCCGGGCAAGCGGATGGCGCTGCCCAACTCGCGGATCATCATCCACCAGCCGGCCACCGAGGGCGGTTACGGGCAGGGCTCGGACATCGAGATCCAGGCCCGGGAGATCCTGCGGATGCGCACCCAGCTGGAGGACATGCTCTCCCGGCACTGCAACCGGCCGATCGAACAGGTCCGTAAGGACATCGACCGTGACAAGATCATGACGGCCGAGGAGTCCAAGGAGTACGGGCTGGTCGACACCATCCTGACCAGCCGCAAGAAGGGCCTGCTGGCCGCCAACGCGGCCCGCTGAGCACCATCGGGTCGGAGGTCGGTCGGCGGCACATTCCCGGCCGACCTCTGACACACCCGTTTTGGGGGTCGGAGAAACCTCCGCCAGCGGGTAACGTCGGTCCGTACGGCGTGGCCGGGTCGGACCGGCGGAACGGTTTTTCACCACGGACGGGCGCCCCGCGCCCGCGGTTCAGGGCCGGGCTCCGGTCGACGAGTGCAGGGAGAACGTAGGTGGCACGGATCGGTGACGGCGGCGACCTACTGAAGTGCTCGTTCTGCGGCAAGTCGCAGAAGCAGGTCAAGAAGCTCATCGCGGGCCCAGGTGTCTACATCTGCGACGAGTGCATCGACCTCTGCAACGAGATCATCGAGGAGGAGCTGGCCGAGTCCGGCGAGGTGAAGTGGGAAGAGCTTCCCAAGCCGATGGAGATCTGCCAGTTCCTCGACAACTATGTCATCGGCCAGGACCAGGCCAAGAAGGCGCTCGCGGTCGCCGTCTACAACCACTACAAGCGGATCCAGGCCGAGGCGGCCAACGCACCGGGCTCCGGCAGTGACGCGGTCGAGCTGGCCAAGTCCAACATCCTGCTGCTCGGCCCGACCGGGTGTGGCAAGACGCACCTCGCGCAGACCCTGGCCCGGATGCTGAACGTGCCCTTCGCGATCGCGGACGCCACCGCCCTGACCGAGGCGGGTTATGTCGGCGAGGACGTGGAGAACATCCTCCTCAAGCTGATCCAGGCCGCCGACTACGACATCAAGCGCGCCGAGACCGGCATCATCTACATCGACGAGGTCGACAAGATCGCCCGCAAGTCGGAGAATCCGTCGATCACCCGGGACGTCTCCGGTGAGGGTGTGCAGCAGGCCCTGCTCAAGATGCTGGAGGGCACGGTGTCGAACGTGCCGCCGCAGGGCGGCCGCAAGCACCCGCACCAGGAGTTCATCCAGATCGACACCACCAATGTGCTGTTCATCTGCGGTGGCGCCTTCGCCGGCCTCGACCAGATCATCGAGTCCCGCACCGGCTCCGGGGGCACCGGCTTCGGTGCCCGGCTCCGGTCGGTCTCCGAGCGCTCCACCGACGACATCTTCAGCCAGGTGATGCCAGAGGACATGCTCAAGTTCGGGCTGATCCCCGAGTTCATCGGCCGGCTGCCGGTGATCACCAACGTGCGCAGCCTGGATCGCTCCGCCCTGGTGCGCATCCTCACCGAGCCGCGCAACGCCCTGGTCCGGCAATACCAGCGCCTCTTCGAGCTGGACGGTGTCGAGCTGGAGTTCGAGCCGCCGGCCCTGGAGGCGATCGCCGACCAGGCAATGCTCCGGGGCACCGGTGCCCGTGGCCTGCGCGCGATCATGGAAGAGGTCCTCCTCTCCGTGATGTACGAGGTGCCGAGCAACCCGGACGCCGCCCGGGTGCTGATCACCCGCGAAGCGGTCCTGGAGAACGTCAACCCGACCATCGTGCCGCGTGAGTTCACCGGCCGCCGGGCCCGCCGCGACCGCGAGGAGAAGTCGGCCTGACCGGTTTCCCCCGAACACCCCAGAAGCACGGCCGCCGCACGGGGCCGTGCTTCTGCGCGTACCCGCCGCACCGGAAGCCGCGACCTCGATTGCTCGGTGTCGCCACTGCACAGGGCCACTCGGTTCGCCACTGCACACTGCCACCTGACGCGACCGCGCCCGGCCCCGGAACGGCACCGCGAGCGGGCACAGTTGGCCGCTGCCGGACGGAGGCTGCCGAGTCGGCACCTGGGGGTCACCCACGGCCACGCGGCGTGGTGTGGGGGGCACCGTCATCTCGCCGGGTCGACCGGGCCGGACTGCTGCCGCTCACCGTCGCGGGAACCGATGCGTCGGGTGCTGTCCCGGGCCGACGTCCACCCGTACCCTGATCATCATGCGCGTCGCCGTCTGCCAGCTCAACGCCCGCGACGACAGGTCGGCCAACCTGGCCGCCGCCGAGGCCCTGCTGGCCAGGGCCGCGGCGGCCGGTGCCGACCTGGCGATCCTGCCCGAGTACGTCGACTATCTCGGTCGGGCCGACGGAATGCCGCCAGCCGAGGGCGTCGACGGCACGGTGGGGACGTTCTTCGCCGAGGCGGCCCGCCGGCTGGGGATCTGGGTGGTGGCCGGCTCCTTCCACGAGGTCGGGCCGGACCCGACGCACACCTGGAACACGTCGATGGTCTTCGACCGCGCCGGCAGGCTCGCCGCCAGCTACCGGAAGATCCACCTGTACGACGTGGAGATCCCGGGCCGGGTGTCCTACCTGGAGTCCGCCACGGTGTCGCCGGGCCGGGAACCGGTGGTGGTCGACGTGGAAGGCCTGCGGGTCGGTCTCTCCATCTGTTACGACCTGCGCTTTCCGGAGCTGTACCGCCGGCTCGCCACCGACGGGGGCGCGCACCTGCTGGTCGTGCCGGCGGCGTTCATGATGCACACCGGGCGGGACCACTGGGAGGTCCTGCTGCGGGCCCGCGCGATCGAGAACCAGTGTTTCGTGGCCGCCGCCGGTCAGACCGGCGACCATGATCCGGGCCGGACGTGCTTCGGGCGCAGCATGGTGATCGACCCGTGGGGCACGGTGCTCGGTCAGGTACCCGACGGGCCGGGGTTGACCGTGGTCGACCTGGACCTGGGCCGGTTACGGACGATCCGTGCCGAGCTGCCCAGCTTGGCGAACCGCCGTCTCTGACCGGTTGCGCCGGCCCCGTCCGCGGGGAAACCATCCGCGGGGAAACCCGTCCGGCTCCGGGCGGGTGGCAGCCGGTCGGCTCCGGGTCGATCGGGGTCGGGGCCGGTGAAACCGGTCGGGGCGGATGGGTCGGGCCGGCGGTACTTCGGGTGCTGCGGTCAGCTCAGCAGTATCCCCACGACGGCCAGGCCGATGATCACCGCTGCGGTCACCAGCAGGGCGGTTCCCATCCTGGATGGTCCGCGCCGGGCCAGCCGACCTACCGACAGCACGACCACGACGAGCACTACCGCTGCGATCACCAGTTGCCAGAAGGGCAGCAGGAGTCCCAGCAGCGCGTCGTCGGCGAGGGTGACCGTGGGGGATCGGGGCGCCTCATCCATGGCAGCCACTCTGGCACGGATCGGCCACCACGTCGTCGTTTCCGATGGGCAGGCCGCAGGGAGGACGCACACCGTGTGGTGAGGAAGCGCAACGCGGTCAGGACGTGCAGGCCGCCGTTGAGCGACGCGTAGACCCTGGTGAGGACGCGAGGGCCGCAGTGAGGCGCGCTGGGCGCAGTGAGGCGCGCAGGCCGCAGTGCCCCGGGACGGCTGCCCGGCTGGACGGCAGTGGAGGAAGTACCGGTCGCCGGTATCCCCGCGATGGCCCCGACCGGGTCGGTCCGCTCCGGACACCAGCGCATACAGCGACATCAGTTGATTTGCCTTCCGTGGGGCGCACGCGTAACTTTCTCTCTGCACGCGGCAGGCCGGACGAACCAGCCGAGAGCGGGCACCAGGACCGTGGCGGAGACGCCGAGCGGTGCTGGGGATCGGGCGGTGCGAAACTCCCCAGAAGTTGGGGTTGCGAACGCGAAGCCGGCCGGGTAGAGTGCATAAGCCGGCAGGGAGCCGGGCGAGCGCCGCGAAAGCGGAGCTGGCCGGTCTGCCGAATCCCACGACAGTAGCGACCACCATTCACGGTGTGCGTAGACGTGGAAATGACTTAGCCGAGCTGGAGAGATCGCGAAAGCGAATTTGACAGCGGAAGTAAGTCAAAGTAAGTTAGAGAAGTTGCCCCGGACGGGAATCGCAGCTGCGATAACCAGATGGTGTGTGGTTGTTCTTTGAGAACTCAACAGGGTGCTTGATAAGCCAGTGCCAATGATGATTTATACCCCGCGCTGGGCAGACTTTCGGGTTTGTTCGGTGGGGATTCCTTTGGCAACATTTGTTT
>NZ_JBTMMT010000080.1:0-27467 GCF_055517075.1 Micromonospora sp. DSM 43699 | reverse complement strand
CCGGCGGGGGTGCCGTGCCCACCGGCGCGGGTCCGGCGTCGGCCGTCGTCGGCCCCACCGGGAGCGTCCCCGCCGGGGCCGACGGCCGGACCGACCAGACGGGCCAGGTGGACCAGGCGCAGGTGACCCGGGTCAGCGCCGCCTCCGACACCGGCCGCTGGTGGCTCGCCGTGCTGGTCGTACCCGTGCTCGGGGTGGCGCTGCTCGCCGGCCTGCGCCGTCGCCGTCGTCACCGGGCCACGTCGTGACCCGGCGCGCGCTGCCGCTCGTCCTGGTGCTGCTCGCCGGTGCCCTGGTCGGCTGCACCGACCCGGTGGCCGAGGCGCGGTCGACCACACCGACGTCCTGCGGCCCGGTCACCGCCACCCTGCCCGACACCGACGTCGACCCGTTGGACCCGACGCCGACCCCGGCCCTGCCGGTCACCGTCGCCTCCACCGACGGAGTCGTCAGCACGGTCACCGACGCCGCGCGCATCCTGCCGGTCAACCTCTACGGCTCGATCGCCGAGATCGTGTTCAGCCTCGGGCTCGGCGGCAACGTCGTCGGCCGGGACACCTCCACCACCTTCCCGGCCGCCGCGCACCTGCCGGTGGTCACACCGGCAGGGCACGACCTGTCCGCCGAGGCGGTGCTCGCCCTCGCCCCCACGGTGATCCTCGCCGACGACAGCATCGGTCCACCCGAGACGCTGCGCCAACTGCGCACGGCTGGCATCCCGGTGGTCCTGGTCGCCGCCGAGCAGCGCCTCGACGCCGTCCCCGGGCACGTCCGGGCCATCGCCGCGGCGCTCGGCGTCGGCGCGGCCGGCGACCGGCTCGTCGCCCGGATCGAGGGGGAGATCGCCGCCGCCCGCACCGGGGTGCCCGACGGCCCGGCCCCCCGCGTCGCCTTCCTCTACCTGCGCGGCACCGCCGGGGTCTACCTGATCGGCGGGCGGGGCGCCGGCTCCGACGCGATGATCGAGGCGGCCGGGGGAGTGGACGCCGGCACCGCGATCGGTCTGGCGAAGTTCCGCCCCCTGACCAGCGAGGGCCTGATCAACGCGGCCCCGGACGTGCTGCTGGTGATGAGCGGTGGGCTGAAGTCCGTCGGCGGCGTCGACGGCCTGCTCAAGCTCCCCGGGGTGGGGCAGACCCCGGCCGGGGCCGCCCGTCGCGTCGTCGACATGGACGACGGCGTCCTGCTCACCTTCGGCACCCGCTCCGGGCGGGTGGTGCGGGTCCTGGCCGACGCGCTGCACTGCCGGGGCCCGCGATGACCGCCACCCCCACCCGACCGGCCACCGGGGCCACCGGGGCCACCGGAGCCGGCCGCGACCACCGCCGTCGGGTCCGGCGCGGACCGGTACTGCTCGCCGGGCTCACCGTCGTGCTGCTGCTGGTCGCCCTGCTCGCCGCGGGCCGGGGCCAGGTGGCCGTCGCTCCGGCCGAGGTGCTCGGCTCGGTGCTGCACCGCCTCGGCCTGGACCTCGGCCCCCGGCCCGCCGCCCCGCACGGCGAGAGCGCGCTGTGGCTGGTCAGGTTTCCCCGGGTCGCGCTCGCCGCCGTGGTCGGCGCCGCGCTCGGCTGCGCCGGTGCGGTGATGCAGGGGGTGTTCGGCAATCCGTTGGCCGAGCCGGGCGTCATCGGCGTCTCCGCGGGCGCGGCGGTCGGCGCGGCGCTGGCCATCGTCACCGGCGTCACCGTCGTCGGTGGCTGGACGGTGCCCGCCGCCGCGTTCGCCGGTGGCCTCGCCACCACCTGGCTGGTCTACCTGCTGGCCCGTTCCGGTGGCCGGACCGAGGTGGTCACCCTGGTGCTCACCGGCGTCGCTGTCAACGCCGTCGCCGGTGCCGCCATCGGGCTGCTGATGTTCGTCGCCGACGAGTCGGGTGTGCAGGCCATCGCGTTCTGGAATCTGGGCAGCCTGGCCCAGGCGAACTGGGCGGCGGTCTCGCTGGCCGCGCCCTGCCTCGCGGTCGGGCTGCTCGCCACCCTCGTCGACGCCCGCCGGCTCGACCTGCTCGCCCTGGGTGAGCGGTCCGCCCGCCACCTCGGGGTCGACGTGGAACGGTTGCGGGTCCGGATGATCGTGGCCACCGCGCTGCTCGGCGCGGCGGCGGTCGCCTTCACCGGCATCATCAGCTTCGTCGGTCTGGTCGTGCCCCATCTGGTCCGGATGGTCGCCGGCCCGGGGCACCGACTGCTGCTGCCGGCCAGCGCCCTCGGTGGCGCGATCGTCGTCATCGTCGCCGACCTCGCCGCCCGGACCCTCGTGGACTACCAGGAGCTGCCGCTGGGGGTGCTCTCCGCGATCGTCGGCGGCCCCGCCTTCTTCTGGCTGCTGCGCCGCACCCGGGACCGGGCCGGAGGTTGGGCGTGAACACCTGCACCGGGGAGGCTGTGGTGAGCGTACGGGAACGCCGACGGCGAGGTCCGCTGCGGCTGCTCGGCCGCCGGGCGGCACCTCGGGTGCCGACCGCCACCACGTCGGGCGGCACCCGGGTCCGCGTCACAGGGATCCGGGTCGAGCGTGCCGGCCGACCGGTGCTCGACCGGGTCGACCTCGCTATCCGGGCCGGTGAGCTGCATGTCCTGGTCGGCCCGAACGGTGCCGGCAAGTCCACTCTGCTCTCTGCCGTCAGCGGTGACCTGCCGCTCGCCGCCGGGGCCGTCGAGGTCGACGGCCGACCGCTGGCCGAGTGGTCGGCCGTGGAGTTGGCGATGCGTCGGGCGGTGCTGACCCAGCGCACCGCCCTGAGCTTTCCGTTCTCGGTGGTCGAGGTGGTCCGGATGGGACGTGCCCCCTGGGCCGGTCGACCCGAGGAGGCCGACGACGACGCGGTGGTCGCCGAGACCATGCGACGCTGTGACGTCGTCAGGTTCGCCGACCGGCCGTTCCCGTCGCTCTCCGGCGGCGAGCAGGCCCGCGCCGCGCTGGCCCGGGTGCTGGCCCAGCGGACCGGTGTGCTGCTGCTCGACGAGCCGACCGCCGCCCTCGACCTGCACCACCAGGAGCTGGTCATGCGCATCGCCCGGGAGCGGGCCGACGCCGGGGACACCGTCGTGGTCGTACTGCACGACCTCGCCCTGGCCGGGGCGTACGCGGACCGGATCACCCTGCTCGCCGACGGGCGGGTACGGGCCGCCGGCCCCCCCGACACGGTGCTGACCGCACCTCTGCTCAGCGAGGTCTACCGGCACGACATCGAGGTCGTGCCGCACCCGGACACCCGCCTGCCGCTCGTCGTGCCCCGCCGTCGGGGCCCGGCCCGGAACACCCCCGTCACGGAGGAATAGATGGACACACCACCCATGCCGTTCTCGGCCCGGCTACGGGCCGCCAGCCAGGGGGTCCACGCCGCCGCCGAGAGCCAGCTTTACGTCTCCGCGCTGGTCGCCGGCGAGCTGGACATCGCCGGCTACCTCGACCTGGTGGTGCAGCACCATGCGCTGTACCAGGCGTTGGAGTCGGTCGCGGAGGCGATGCGCGACGACCCGGTCGTCGGTGGGTTCGTCGACGACGCGCTGACCCGGCTGCCCGCGCTGGAGGCGGACCTGACCCACCTGGCCGGACCCGACTGGGCGCTGCGCACCGCGCCGCATCCGGCCACGGTGGCCTATGCAGGCCGGATCCGGGCCGTGGGCGGCAGCTCCCCGGTGCGGTTCGTCGCCCACCACTACACCCGCTACCTCGGTGACCTCTCCGGCGGGTTGCACATCGGACGGGCGGTGGCCCGACGCTACGGGTTGACCGGGCAGTCGGGGGCCGCCTTCTACGCCTTCGACCGGATCCCCCGGCCGAAGGCGTACAAGGAGGCGTACCGGGCCCGGTTGGACGCCCTGCCGCTGAGCCCGGCCGACGAGGCGGCGCTGCTGGACGAGGTGCTGGTGGCGTACGGGCACAACATGGCGGTCTTCTCGGCCCTGGCCCGGCACGTGCCGGACGCCCCGGGGATCACGGAGGCGGTGGCGTGACCGGGCAGCAGTTCGACGCCGACGTGGTCCGCGCGGTCAGCCGGCACATGAACGACGACCACGCCGACGACTCGCTGCTGATCTGCCGTACCCTCGGCGGCTGCCCGGACGCCACCCGGGCGCGGGTGACCGGGTTGGACGCCGACGGGATGGACTTCGCCGTCACCCTCGACGACATCGAGGTGCCGGTGCGGCTTCCGTTCGCCCACCGGCTCACCGAGCGGGTCGAGATCCGCCGGGAGGTGGTCCGGATGTACGAGCAGGCGTGCGCCGTGCTCGGCGTACCGCAGCGCCACGCCGGCTGAACGCCCACACCGGCACGGCGCTGCCGGGAGCTGCCCGGTCGCCGGCCCCGGATTGCGCCGTGGCCTCCGCACGGCCTCTTCCCGTCCGGCCTCTTTCCGTCCGGCCGGGAGTATGACCGCGCGGCGTGCCGGTCGGTGGCCAGAATCCGGCTGGTCGGCCCTCGTCCGGGCCGGTCGCGCCACCTACGCTCGCTCTCGCGCCGGAGCGGACCCGAGGGTCGGGGCCGGCCCTGCGCGGTGGTGGCAGGGGTGGGCGTCGGCCGGGCAGGGGGATGGGCATGGTGGTCGCGGGTGGTCCGCAGGGTGGTGTCGCGGTGCCGGTCGGTGCGCGCCGGGGCGGGGTGGCGGGCACCGTCGGTGCGGTGGTGGCCGTGCTGCTCCTGGTGGTGCTCGCCCTGGCGGTGGCGTTGGTCGGGATGTTCCTGCCGATGGCGGCCGACGCCTGCGGTACGGAGGGCACCGACGGGCTGTTGATCTGCGGTGCGTTCGGGCAGCTGGTGGTGCTGGGCGCTCCCACCGGCGGGGCCGTGCTCGGCGTGCTGCTCGCCCTGGCCGGCTTCCTGCCGTTCCCGCTGCGCCACCGGCGTGCCCTGTTCATCGGCGTCGGCTACCTGCTGGTGATCGGCGGGTTGGGCTTCGGCTTCCTGGTCGCCTTCAGCGGCTGGTGACCGCCGATCGGGTGGCCGCCGGGCGGTGCCCGGACGCCTGGTGGTCGTGCGGTGCGCTACCGTCCGCGTGAGGTGGCCCGGTGGACGGCCGTTGCGGGTGGTGTCGGCGGTTGGCGGCGATCAGTTCGTCGAGGGAGTCCCGGGTCCGGGCGAGGTCCTCGATGTGGGCGGTGATCTGTTCCCGCTCCCGCGTCATCCGCTCCCATGCCTCGTCGGAGGTCTGCTCGCTGGGGGAGTCGACGCACGGCAGCAGCGCGGCGATGGTACGGCTGGACAGCCCTGCGGTGTACAGCCGCTGGAGGAAACGCACCCGGTCCACCACCTCCGCGCCGTAGTGCCGTTGGCCGCTGGCGCTGCGGGTGCTGGTCAGCAGCCCCTGCTCCTCGTAGTAGCGCAGGGAGCGGACGCTCACCCCGGCCTGCGCCGCAACCTCGCCGATCCGCATCGGGTCTCCCGTCGCCACACTTGCCTCTGACGTCAGTGTCAGGTTTTAGCGTAGCGGTACGCCCGGCCCACGGGCGTGACCTCCGCCCCACCCACGGAAGGCGCTGCGACATGGCCACCCTCTTCGACAGTCACCCGCTCGGCGAGCTGATCCTGCCCAACCGGGTGGTGATGGCCCCGATGACCCGGGTCCGCGCTACCGGAGACGGCCTGGCGACCCCGTCCATGGCGACGTACTACGCCCAACGCGCCACCGCCGGACTGATCGTGACCGAAGGCGTCCAGCCGAACCGGGTCGGGCAGTCCAACCCGGGAACTCCCGGTCTGTACACCGACGAGCAGGTCCGCTCCTGGCGGCCGGTGACCGACGCGGTGCACGCCAACGGTGGACGCGTCTTCGCCCAACTCATGCACGGCGGTCGGGTGTCGCACCCCGCGACGACCGGGATGCAGCCCGTCGGCCCGTCCGCCGTACCCGCCGTCGGCGAGGTGTTCACCCCCACCGGCCCGCAACCGGCCCCGGTGCCCCGGGCGCTCGACACCGCCGAGGTGCCGGAACAGGCCCGCTCGTACGCGCTGGCGGCCCGCCGCGCCGTGGAGGCCGGCTTCGACGGGGTCGAGCTGCACGGCGCGAACGGTTATCTCATCTCCCAGTTCCTGTCGAGCAACGCCAACCTGCGTACCGACGCCTACGGCGGATCGGTGACCAACCGCATCCGGTTCGCCGTCGAGGCCGTGGCCGCCACCGTGGACGCGGTGGGTGGTCACCGCACCGGAATCCGCCTCTCGCCCGGCGCCGGTTTCTGGGGCGCCGACGAGGCAGACGTCCCCGAGTTGTACGCCGCGCTCCTCACCGAACTCGCCGGCCTCGGTCCGGCGTACATCCATCTCGAGGCCACCACCGACGAGGAGGTCCTGCGGGAGCTCCGTGCGGTGTGGCCCGGCACGCTCATCATGAACCCGGTCCTCCCGATGGGCCCGCGACAGACGGACCGGACGGCGGCCGACCGCTGGCTGGGGTGGGGTGCCGACCTGATCAGCTTCGGCCGCGCCTATCTCGCCAACCCCGATCTCGTCGAGCGGCTCCGGCAGGGGCTGCCGATGGCAGCGCACGACGAGGCGACCTGGTACGCGGGCGGCGACACCGGTTACCTCACCTACCCGACCTTCCCGCACCCCGGCTGACCCCCGGTACAACTCCATGATCCATCGGCACGGAGGTGCTCCGCCGTACGCCCGAACGGCGGCCGAGTGGTGAAAGGCCGTGGGGGTACCTGGCGGACTGGCCCTGACGCTGACTGTGACCGATGTGCGCCGCTCAGCGGGTCTTCTTCGTCGCCCGTTTGCGGGGTGGTGTCAACAGGTCGGCGATCGCGGCGATTGCGGCGGGGACCGTGCGGTAGTACGCCCAGACCCCACGCTTCTCGCGTTCGATCAGACCGGCCTCGGTGAGGATCCTCAGGTGATGGCTCACCGTCGGCTGGGACAGGCCGAGCGGCGCGGTGAGGTCGGTGACGGACGCCTCGCCCTCCGGGGCCGACTGGATCAGGCTGAGCAGTCTTAGCCGGGCCGGGTCGGCGAAGGCCTTCAGCACCCCCGCGAGCCGTTCCGCATCGGCGCGTTTGATCGGCTCGCCGGCCAGCGGCGAGATGACAGGCGTATTGGTTTTCGCAGCTCCCACGTCCGCCATCATGGCAGCAAGAGGCATGTCCGAGCGGTGGATCGCCGATCGGCCACCACGAATTCGCGGATCGGGTGACGGCGGGTCGGCCGACCCGCCGTCGGCGGACGGTACGACGGTCCGGGGCCGGTGCGCCAGGAGACCACTCCTGACACACCGGCCCGGAAGCGCCGCTTCGGGGGTTCGCGTCGTACGCCCGGTCAGCGCGCGGTGCAGGTGGGAGTCATCCCGGTCCCGCTGCCGTTGCCCTGGAAACCGAACTCCGCCACCTGGCCGGCACCGAGTTGGCCGTTGTAGCTGACGTTGGTGAAGCGCACCGTGCCGCTGCTGCCACTGGCGGTGGCGTTCCAGGTGTTTGTGACGCTGGCCCCACCGGGCAGGGTCGTGCTGACGGTCCAGCCGGTGGTGCCGGTGGAGCCGGCGGTGACCTGTACGGAGGCGGTGAAGCCACCGTTCCACTGGTTCACCGTCACGCTGGCGGAGCAGCCGCTACCGCCGGCCGGCGGGGTGGTCGGGGTCGCCGGGGGCGTGGTCGGGGTCGCGGGTGGGGTGGTCGGGGTCGCCGGTGGGGTGGTGGGTGGGGTGGTGCTGTCGAATTGGGTGAAGAAGTTCCAGACGATGGGTCGGGTCCAGGATTTTTCGCCGGGGGCGTAGGGGTCGGCGGTGCCGTCTACGGCGTTGGGGGCGTGTCCGCCGTCGAAGGGTGCCCAGGCGACGGGGTATCCGGTCCGGCAGCCTGAGTAGTAGGTGATGGTGTGGGTGAGGCTGCCCTGTGTGGGTTCTGGTGGGTTTTGGGGGGTGCAGCCGTTGTTGCGGACGAATCGGTCGCGGAGGGATCGTCCGGTGGCGATGGGGAGCACGGTGTCGCGGAGGCCGTGGATGCCGATGTAGGCGATGGGTTGGGTGCCGCCGTTGCAGCCGCTGAGTTGGCCGCCGGAGTAGACGGCGACGGCGCGGAAGGTGGTGGCGCGGGCGCAGGCGATGGCGTAGCTCATGCCGCCGCCGTAGCTGAAGCCCATGGCGAATCGTTGCGTGGTCTCGACGCAGAGGTCTGACTCGATCTGGCGCATCATGTCGTCGACGAAGGTGAGGTCCCGGTCTCCGCTGTTGGCCCAGCCGTTGCCGATGCCCTGGGGGGCGACGAAGATCGCGGTGTTGTTGGAGAGGGCGCGGATGCCGTAGTAGGACCAGGGGTATCCGCTGGTGCCGCCGGAGTCGACGTCGTTGGCGGTGCCGCCGTTCCAGTGGAAGGCGAAGATGAGTTTGTAGGGGTGGTTGCGGTCGTAGTTGTCGGGGATGCGCAGGATGTATGAGCGGTTCTGGCCGCTGCTGGTGATGGTGCGGTTGCCGTTGGTGAGGGTGGGTGTCTTGCCGCAGCCGGCGGTTGCTGCGAGGGGGGTGGCGTCCTTTGCGGAGGCGGGTGGGCTGGCTCCGGCGGTGACTGCGGCGCCGCCGATGGTGAGGGCGAGTGCCGCGACCCCCGCGACGGCACCGGCTACGAGGCGATGTCTCGACATCAGGAGGAACTCCTTTCGGGACCGGGATGCTGCGGTGGGCGCGATCGACCGCCCGTGGGTAGGGGCAACGGCCATGGGTGTGGCGTTACCACCCCTGCTGAGGCGGTAGATGATCATATGCATCGATGATTACGAACGTAATCCGTATGACGTATGATGTCAACAGGGGGCGGTGTGCCGTCCGGAGCAGTGGAAACGGGGTTCCCGACCGCCATCGCCGTCCGCACTTCCATGATTACGCTGCAACCATGTTGTAGTGGCCTCCGCCGTTCGGGAGGCCACTACAACATGGTCAACACCGTTGCGTTAGGTGGAACGGCTGTTCGTCGACCACCGCTGCGTCGACCACCGCTGCCTCGCCGATCATGGAGTTGTGGTGGGTAACAGAACGCCCGTAAAACCCCCAAAGTCGGCACCACCACTCCATGATCGCCAAGCGGGCCCACCCCGCTCCCCGATCGGGCACTTCCTGTCCCGGGTTGACCAGCCGCCCACGGCGTTAACGCAACGGTGTTGACAACATGGTTGCAGCACGATCTTGCGACCTGTTGCGCGACGGATGCCGCTTCGGCTACCGCCGAGGGCCGACGGTGCACCCACCGTCGGCCCTCGGCGGCCGGGACGCCTGTCCGCTCCGGCGTCAGCCGGAAGCCCGGTTCACCAGTTCAGCGGCAGGGTGTTCACGAACCGGGTAAGCGCGCCGGCGAGGAGCTGGTCGTCGCGCCGGGAGGGGTGCCAGTCGCAGCCGAGCTTGTCCAACCCCAGCGCGTTGTCGTCGTAGTACAGCGAACGGATCCGGGTGTCGCCCCGACTGGTGCGGGTCTGGACGACCTGCTGGACGGAGCTGGCGAGCGCGGTGGTGGGGGACAGGTCGGGGTAGGTGAGCACGATGAACGTGTCGGGCCCGTACCGGCTACGCAGCTTGTCGATGAAGGCCAGGTAGGCGGTCCGGTAGTCGGCGGCGAGCTGGTCGATGGTGGACCACCGCTCACCGGGGTTGAGGGCGGTGGAGAAGTCGTTGATGCCCAGCCCGACCACGACCAGTTGCGGCTTCCAGGTGCTCGGCTTCTGCCACACCGTGCTGTTCCACAGGGCCTGGAGATCCGTCTCGTAGTAGGTACGGAAGTTGTCCGTGCCGCCACCGTTGTAGTTGCGCACCATGCCGAGGCCGGACCAGGCGGTGAGCTGGTAGTCGGCGTTCAGGCTCTGCGCGGTGAGCGCGCCGAAGGTGACGTCGGCGTTGGAGTTGCGGGTGACTCCGCCGTTGGCGGAGCAGTCGCGGGTGGTCGACATGTTGCCGTAACCGGCCGTCCAGGAGTCGCCGATGAACTCGATCTGCCGGCTACGGGCGGCGGGCTTGGCCAGGATCGCACCGCCGGCGGCGGGGACGAGGCCGCCGAACTCGCCCGCGGCCCACGGGCTCTCGGTGCGCTTGACCAGTCGTACGGTGTGCTCGCCGCTGGCGAGGTCGCGCACCCAGTAGGTGGTCCGGCCCGGCGTGACCAGGGTGGCGACTGCCTTCCCGTCGACCTGCACGGTGTAGTCGTTCTGCGCGTCGTCGAGGACGATCCCGACCCCGGTGCCGCGGAACCGGCCCTCGAAGTAGATGCCCGGCCAGGTGAACTGGGCGCTGGTGCCCACCGCCTTGACCCGACCCACCGTCGCCGTCTGGTCCAGCGCGCCCGACGACGGTGGCGGCGTGGTCGGTGGCGGCGTGGTCGGCGGTGGCGTGGTCGGTGGTGGGGTGGTCGGCGGTGGCGTGGTGGGCGGCGTGGTCGTGGGCGGCGCGGTGGTCGGTGGTGCGGTGGGGCTGGTGGTACGGCCGGTGCACGGCACCCCGTTGAGGGCGAAGTCGACAGGCACCGGGTTCGCCGAATTGTTCCACGAGGCGCCGAAGCCGAGCTGTGCGCTCGCCCCGGCGCCGAGGTTGCCGTTCCAGCTGGCATTGGTGACCGTGACCCGGCCGGCGGACTGGGTCACCGCGCCGTTCCACAGCTGGTCGATCACCTGGCCTGCGGTGAACGACCAGGTCAACCGCCAACTGGTGAGCGGATCGCCTAGGTTGGTCAGGTCGATGTTCGCGCCGAAGCCGCCCGGCCACTGACTCGACACCGTGTAGGTGACCCGACAGCCGGCCGCGGCCTGCGCGGGTACGGTGCCGGCGAGCGCGGCGGTGGTGGCGACGGTGGCGGTGGCGAACAGCGACACCGCCAACCTGAACCGGAAACGTGTGGGTGACATCTGTGATCCTCCCGCAGGAGTGAGGCGGCGACGGCTGTCGGCCGCGTCGACGAGGCGGCTCTACCGGCGGGAGCGGTTGGTCCCGTTCGGGGGCGCAGTGGCCGCAGACGTGGTGATCGGATGCGCCGGGTGGTGACGGTGCGACCGACGGCCCTGATTCGCCGTCGGCGAGCTCACGTCGGTCTTGTGGTGCGGTGTCCCTCGGCCCGCAGCCAGCCCGGCTCCGCCGAGATTATCTCGCCTGGCTTCCACATCCGTCAATCGATGTCATCCGCAGGCCGGGTCGCCGGCCCGGCTCGGTCCGGACCCACACCCCGGACGGCAGGTTAGTGAGGCCTGTCTATATTGACGTCGGGCACCGGCAGCGGCAGGATCGCGGCACCACCACCCCCGTGATCCGCCCTGGGAGGCGTCATGCCCCGTCCCCGCCTGCCGCTGCTGCGAGCCGCCACCCGGACGGTCGCGCTCGTCGCGGCCACCGCCGGTGTGCTGCTCGCCGTCGCCGCACCTGCCCACGCCGCCGTCCCCGCCGGACGCTACGTCGCGCTCGGCGACTCGTACACCTCAGGTCCGCTGATCCCCACCCAGGTCGACCTGAACTGCCTGCGCTCCAACCGCAACTACCCCTCGCTGGTCGCCGCCTCCGCCGGTTCGGCGTCGTTCGCCGACGTGAGCTGCTCCGGGGCCACCACCGACGACATCCGGTTCGGTGGCAGCGGCTCCCTGGGCGGCGCGCTGCCGCCGCAGCTCAACGCCGTCACCCCGAACACGGCGCTGGTGACGGTGCAGATCGGCGGCAACGACATCGGCTTCTCCAGCATCATCAGCGACTGCGCGCAGGCGAGCTTCAGCAGCCCGCTGGGATCGCCGTGCAAGAACCGGTACACCGCCGGCGGCACCGACCAGTTGCAGGCCAGGATCACCGCCACCGCGCCGAAGGTGACCGCCGTGCTCCAGGCGGTCCGCCAGGCCGCGCCCGGCGCGCGGATCGTGGTGCTCGGTTACCCGGCGATCGTGCCGGACTCCGGGTACGGCTGCTGGCCGGTGGTCCCGATCGCCTACCAGGACGTGCCGTACCTGCGGAGCGTCGCCAAGTCGCTCAACGCGATGCTGGCCAACACCGCCGCCGCGAACGGTGCCGGCTACGCGGACGTCTACACCCCGTCGATCGGGCGCGACACCTGCAAGAGCAGCGGTACCCGGTGGGTGGAGGGTCTGGTGCCGGAGAACGCGGCGGCACCCTTCCACCCGAACGCCCGTGGCGAACAGGGCATGGCCACCGCCCTGCTCGCCACGCTGAACAACTGACCGGCCATGCGCACCGCCTGACCTGGCCGCACCGCACGACTGACCTGGCCGTACGCCGGCCGGGCCGGTGCCACCGATCGTCCTGCGGGGAAGGTGGTCCCCCTGTCATGAGCTGCCCCGGCATCGGGCCGACGTCATGACAGGGGGTCCGTACCTCCGCGGGCGGAGCCGGTTCCCGGTCAGGCCACGCTGCACTCCTGGCCGTTGAGGGTGAACGCGGTCGGCTTGGCGTTGCCGCCGGACCAGCTGGAGATGAAACCGAAGTTCGCGCTGGCCCCGGCAGCGATGGTGCCGTTCCAGCCGGCGTTCGTGGCGGTGACCTGCGCGCCGCTCTGCGTGTAGGTGGCGCCCCATGCCTGGTTGACCTGCTGGCCGTTGGCGAACGACCACCGCAGGTTCCACCCGTTGATCGCCGTGCTACCGGTGTTGCGGACCGTCACCTCGGCCTGGAACCCGTCCGGCCACTGGCTGCTGATCGCGTACGTGACCTGGCAGGGGCCGGCGGTCGGCGGCGGGGTGGTCGGCGGCGGGGTGGTCGGGGCCGGAGTGGTCGGCGTGGGGGGGGGTGGGGTGGTGGTCGGGGTGGGGGTGCTGGTCGCGCCGCTGACCCGGTAGACGACCGTGCCGTGGCCCGGCACGCTTGCCGAGATGGCGCCGGAGGTGGTGCTTGTCGTGTTGCTCCACGCGTCGCGCAGGGTGAACGACGCGCCCGACAACCCGATGGCGGCGGCGGTGGTGCTGATCGTGGTGGCGGCCGTTCCCTGGTTGAACAGGGCGACCGCGACGTCCCCGTTGGCCAGCCGCTTGGCCAGCACCCGGCGGGTGCCGTCGAACGAGACCTGGCTGGCCTGGAGAGCGAGCGGGTCCTGGCTGATCCCGACGAGGTTGGCGTTCTTGAGGATGGTCTGGGTCGCCGCGTTCATGTTGCGCAGGTCGTTGCCGGCGATCAGCGGCGAGGCCAGGATGGCCCAGAGCGCGAAGTGGCTACGCATCTCGGTGTCGGTCATGCCGCCGCGGCCGACCTCCATCATGTCCATGTCGTTGAACGCGCCGGGCTTGGCCCGCGCGGCGAGCGGGACGGTGACGTCGACGATGTTCTGGATGCCCATCGGGTAGCCGTTGGTCTGGCCGCTGTTCCAGGTGTTGGTGATGTCCTCGGTGGTGCGCCACATGTTGGACACGTCGCCCCAGTTGCGCTGCGGCCCGGTCTTGGAGTGGATGCTGTTCGAGTTGATGCTCAGCACGATCGGGCGACCGGCGGCGGCCAGCCCGTCGCGCATCTTGGCGAACGTGGTGACCTGCTGGTCGATGGTGCCGCTGGGGGAGCACCAGTCGTACTTGAGGTAGTCGACGCCCCAGGCGGCGAACTGGCGGGCGTCCTGCGCCTCGTGTCCCTGGGAACCGGTGGCGCCGGGATAGCTGTTGAAGTACTGCGCGCAGGTCTTGTCCAGCGGTGCCTGGTAGAGGCCGAACTTCAGCCCCCGGGCGTGGATGTAGTCACCCAGCGCCTTCATGCCCGACGGGAAGCGGCTCGGGTCGCCCTGCAGGTTTCCGGCCGAGTCACGGTTCGGGTTCATCCAGCAGTCGTCGACGACGACGTACTGGTAGCCGGCGTCCTTCATGCCGGAGCTGACCATCGCGTCGGTCATCTGCCGGATGAGCGTCTCGTTGATGTTGCAGCCGAAGGTGTTCCAGCTGTTCCAACCCATCGGCGGGGTGCGGGCCACCCCGTTGTCGAGGGCCAGCGCCGGGGTGGTCCGCAGCACCACCGCCGGGCCCGCCACCACCAGGAGCCCGGTCGCCAGGGCGGTCAGCAGGCGACGCCCGCGGGTAGTTGGTCTTCTCATGTTCTTCCGTCCGTTTCCACAGGGGTGGGTTCGTGCGTACCGGCAGGGGACGGGACGCACGTCGCCACCTCGATCGGCCGAGGGCGGAGCGAGGCGGCGACACACGTCTCGCACAGGTCAGCTCGTCGTGCAGGTGAGGTTCGTCGGCGCGTTGTTGGTGCCGCCCACGGTGCCGATGAAGCCGAAGGTGGTGGAGGCGCCGGCTGCCAGCGCCCCGTTGTAGTCGACGTTCTTCACCGTCACGTTCGCGCCGCTCTGGGTGTGCGAGCCACCCCAGATCTGGCTGATGGTCTGACCGTTGGTGAACGTCCAGGACACCGTCCAGCCGCGGATCGCGGTCGCGCCGGCGGTCACGGTGACCTCGGCCTGGAAACCACCCGACCACGAACCCGTCACCGCGTACGTCGCCCGGGCGCCCGAGGGCGCGGGGGAGCTGGTGGTCGGGGCCGGGGTCGGCGTCGTGGGGACGGGGGTGGGCGTGGCGGTGGGGGTGGACGTGGGAGTGGGGGTGGGAGTGGCGGTCAGGGTCGGGGTCGGCGTGACGCCGGGGCGGGCCGCCCGGTAGGTGTGACCGGCGCGGACGGCGAACTGGACGACGTCGGTCTCCGGTCGGGTGGTGGCCGGTGCGCTGCCGTCGGTGACGTCGGCCAGGGTGAAGCTGCCGGTGAACAGCCGGGACCGCAGCCGCAGCGTGCCGTCGCGGTCGGCACGGATCCCGATCTCGTCGGCCTGACCGTTGCTCCAGGCCACGCCGATGGTGTAGCCGCCGCGCCCCCGCAGGCCGGCGACCTGGCCGGTGGGCCAGGCGCTCGGCAGCGCGGGCAGCACGTTCAACTCGCCGGTGTGGCTGTGCAGCAGCATCTCGGCGATGCCGGAGGTGGCGCCGAAGTTGCCGTCGATCTGGAACGGCGGGTGCAGGTCGAACATGTTCGGCGCGAGCCGGTCGGTGCGTACCAGGTCGCGCAGGAGCTTGTGGGCGCGGGCGCCGTCCTCCAGCCGGGCCCAGAAGTTGATCTTCCAGGCGAGGGACCAGCCGGTGCCGTCGTCGCCCCGCAGCTCCAGGGTCTTGCGGGCGGCCTCGTACAGCGCCGGGGTGCCCCGCTTGGTGATCTGGTTGCTGGGGTGCAGGCCGTACAGGTGGGAGACGTGCCTGTGGTTCCGCTCGGTCTCGACCCAGTCGGCAAGCCACTCCTGGACGTTGCCGCGCGAACCGACGCGGCTCGGGGGCAGCCGGTCCTTGGCGGTGCGTACCTGCGACCGGAAGGTGGTGTCCACCCCGAGCGTCTCGCTGGCCCGGGCCGCGGCGTCGAACAGGTCCCGCAGGATCTGGTTGTCCATCGTCGGGCCGGCGCAGACGCTGGCGTTCGCGTGGTGCGGCAGCTCCGGCGAGTTCGACGGGTTCGTCACCAGGTAGCCCAGCGACGGGTGGGCGACCAACGTGTCGAGGAAGAACTGGGCGGCGCCCTTGAGGGCCGGGTAGTTGGCCTGGAGGAAGCCCAGGTCGCCGGTGAACAGGTAGTGGTCCCAGATCAGGGTGCCCAGCCAGGCCCCACCGGTCTGCCACATGCCCCACAGCGCCCCGTCGACCACCGACGCGCCCCGCCAGGCGTCGGTGTTGTGGTGGGTGACCCAGCCACCGGCGCCGTACTGCGCCTGGGCGACCCGCGCCCCGGTCACCGTCAGGTCCTTGACCATGTCGAAGACCGGCGAGAAGCACTCCGACAGGTTCGTCGTGTCGGCCGGCCAGTAGTTCATCGGCAGGTTGGCGTTGATGGTGTACTTCGAGTCCCAGGAGGGCGACAACGAGTCGTTCCAGATGCCCTGGAGGTTGGCCGGCTGGGTGCCCGGCCGCGAGGAGGAGATCAGCAGGTACCGCCCGAACTGGAACAGCAGCGCGGCGAACTGCGGGTCGTTGGTGCTCGCGTGCTGCGCGATCCGTACGTCGGTCGTCTGGTCGGCCGCGGCCGTACGCCCCAGGTTGATGCTCACCCGGTTGAACAGCGCCTGGTAGTCGGCGAGATGCCGGCTGCGCAACTGCTCGATGGCAACGCTCTTGGCGGCGTTGAGCCGGGTCCGGGCGATGCCCTGGTAGTCGCCGTTGACGGTGCGGTAGTTGACGTAGCTGGAGCCGATGGAGATCAGGATGGTCACACTGGTGGCCCCGGACACCCGCAGCGTGCCGCCGGAACTGCTGACCGTGCCCCCGGTCGCGGCGGCGTTGGCCAGGGCCAGGAACCGCACCGAGCCGTTGACCCCCTCCTGGCTACCGGAGATGCCGTCCAGCCCGATGGTGGCGGCGTCCGGGCTCGACACGGTGGTGCGCTGCGGGCTGTCGAAGGTGGCGGAGAACGTGATCGAGTTGGCCCGGTCGGCGGTCAACCGGACCACGATCACCTGGTCGGGCGCGCTGGCGAAGACCTCCCGCTGGTGCCGTACGCCGTTCAGTACGTAGCTCGTGGTGACCGTGGCGGTGGTGAGGTCCAGGGTCCGGGTGTACTGCGACACCCCGCTGGCCGAGCCGAAGGCGAGCCGGAGATTGCCCACCGTCTGGTAGGCGAGCTGACCTCCCGGGGTGCCCATCATGGTCTGGTTGATCAGGTCCTGCGCCGAGGTCCACTGGTCGGCGAAGACCCGCCGCCGGATCTCGGCCAGGTTGGCCGCGCCCCGGGTGTTTGCCGAGTCGTACGGGCCGCCGGCCCAGACGGTGTCCTCGTTGAGCTGGAGCCGTTCGGTGTCGACGTTGCCGAACACCATCGCGCCGAGCCGGCCGTTGCCGATCGGCAGGGCGCGGAGCCAGTCGGTGCCGGCCCCCTCGTCGTACCACAGGGCCAGGTCGTTCGCGGCCAGCACCTGCGGTGGCGCCGCCGCGTCGGCGTGGGCGGTCGCGCTCCAGGCGACCGGCACCAGCGCGGCACCGGCCCCCGCCGCCCCGGCCTTGAGGACGTTCCTTCGGGTCACTTCAGACATGGTCTCTCCCAGCGGTGCGGATCGGGACGGGTGCAGGTGAAGCCGAACGTCGTGGACGCGCCGGCGGCCGGAGTGCCGTTCCGTGCCTCCTGTCGGTGGGACGGCCCGGCGGGTCGGACGACATCAGGGCAGGGTGGGGCGACCGTCGCCGTAGATCCGCGATCGGGGACCCCACCGATCGCCCCGGCCCGAACCGGTGTTTCGATCAGCCAATAACGGAGACGCCGCTGTTAGCGTTAACAGGTGTGGCCCCGCGCACCCTGACGTCGGCATCCGTGGATGCCACGACGGCGCGTCGAGCTCCCGGCGGCGCGCCGTCTCGCCTTATATGGACTCTCGTGGATTCCGGAGGCCCCGTCAAGATATGACGGCCATGTTGCGCGGATGTTCCTCGCCGGATCCGCGCGCCCCTGCCGGCGTCTCCTGCTCGCGCTCCGGCGGGTCCGGGTGGAGGACCTTGAACCCCGGGGGAACCTTCCGTAGCATCCAGGGTCGCGGAGTGTTATCGCAAACATTCTCGGTTGGTGCGTTGTCCTGCAGGATGCGGGCACCGTCCAATGTGGTCGACGACCGCCAGGGAGGTGACACCCGGTGCCCGCCGGACCGTCCTACCGCAATCCGGTCGTCCCCGGTTTCCATCCCGACCCGAGTGTCTGCCGGGTGGGTGCGGACTACTACCTCGTCTGCTCCAGCTTCGAGTACTTTCCCGGCGTACCCCTGTTGCACAGCCGTGACCTGGTCAACTGGCGGCAGATCGGCAACGTCCTCGACCGACCCGACCAACTGGATCTGCCCTCGGACACCGTGGCGTCCGGGGGCGTCTTCGCGCCTACCCTGCGCCACCACGACGGCCGGTTCTGGCTGATCACCACCGACGTCAGCCGGGGCCGGCACCTCATCGTCACCGCACCGGCACCCACCGGCCCGTGGTCGGCGCCGGTCTATCTCGACCTGCCCCACGTCGACCCCTCGCTGGCCTGGGACGACGACGGCGACTGCTGGCTGACCACCTCCGGGGTGGACGCCTACCGGATCGACCCGGACAAGGGGGAGGTGCTGGAGGGCCCGATCCGGCTGTGGTCGGGTACCGGCGGTCAGTACCCCGAGGCACCGCACCTCTACCGGATCGACGACTGGTGGTACCTGCTGCTCTCCGAGGGTGGCACGCACACCGGCCACGCCGTCTCCGTGGCCCGGTCGCGCAGCCCGCGCGGCCCGTTCACGCCCGCCCCGGCCAACCCGATCCTCACCCATCGGGGCAGCGACCTGCCCGTGCAGGCCACCGGGCACGCCGACCTGGTCCAAGCGGTCGACGGCAGTTGGTGGCTGGTGCTGCTCGGCATCCGGGCCAGGGGGCAGTGGCCGCCCTACCACGTCCTCGGCCGCGAGACCTTCCTCGCCCCGGTGCGCTGGGTCGACGGTTGGCCGGTCGTCGACCCGGTCCGGGAGCTCACCGCCGCGCCCGCCGGCAGCGCCCCGGCCGGTGCCGCCCCGGCCGACCCCGGTGCCTACCACGACGACTTCGACACGACGGTCCTGGCACCCGAGTGGATCTCGCCGCGCGGTCGACCCGACGATTCCTGGTCGCTGACCGCCCGGCCGGGCTGGCTCACCCTGCACGCCACGGGCACGACCCTCGACCTCGCCGGCGCGACGATCGTGGCGCTGCGGCAGCGGCACCACGACTGCCGAACCAGCATCCGGGTGGACCCGGGCGGCGGCACCGCCGGGCTCACCGTCCGGATCGACGAGGCGCACCACTACGACCTGGAGGTGGTGGCCGGCACGGTCCGGGTCGTCGGCCGGGTCGGGCCGTTCCGGCAGGTCTTCGCCTCCCGCGCCGTGCCGGACGGCCCGCTGGTCCTGACGATCGCCACCCGCACCCACGACATCTTTCCGCCGACCGTGACCTCCGCCGCCGAGTTGGCAGCCGGGACCGCACCCCGGGGGGTACGCGCCGCCGGCTGCGACATGATCACGTTCGAGGTGGCCGGCCCGGCCGGCCCCGTAGTGCTGGCCGAACTCGACGGGCGCTACCTCTCCACCGAGGTCGCCGCAGGCTTCACCGGCCGGGTCATCGGCATGTACGTCACCGAGGGCAGTGCCGCGTTCGACTGGTTCGGCTATCGACCGGTGACCGCTCCACCGGACTGAACACGCTCCCGCCGGCCCCACGACCCCGGCCCCCACCAACCCACGGTCCCGCCGGTTCGGCGATGCGCCGCGCCACGCCGGGGGTAAACTTGATTTGTTCCAGAACAGCGGACTATGGTCGTGCCATGACGGCCGACCTCGAGGCGCAACTGCGGGCGGTCTCGCTGCGCGTCACGCGGCCCCGACTGGCCGTGCTCGCCGCGCTGCGTGACCACCCGCACGTCGACACCGACACGGTGATCGCGCTGGTCCGGGCGGGCCTTCCCGCGGTCTCCCACCAGGCGGTCTACGACGTGCTGCGGGCGCTCACCGAGGCCGGCCTGGTGCGGCGCATCCAGCCGGGCCGGTCGCCCGCCCGCTACGAGACGCGGGTCGGGGACAACCACCACCACGTCGTGTGCCGCTCCTGCGGTGCGATAGCCGACGTCGACTGCGCCGTCGGCCATGTTCCCTGTCTCACCGCCTCGGACGACCACGGTTTCGTGGTCGACGAGGCGGAGGTCGTCTACTGGGGCACCTGCCCCGACTGTGCGACCGACCGCACCTCCCAGTGATCCACCAGTTCGGAAGGAAGTACATGAGCGACACCCAGGACAACGCCGCCGCCAGTGCACAGGGCGTGGACCAGAAGGCGGCGGCCGGCTGCCCGGTCGCGCACGACTCGGTGACCGCGCAGGGCAGCGAGAGCGAGAACCCGGCGATCGACTCGCCGAAGCCGAAGACCGGAGGGCGTCCGCGCACCAACCGGGACTGGTGGCCCAACCAGCTCGACCTCTCGGTCCTGCACGCCCACTCGGCCAAGGGCAACCCGCTGGGGGAGGACTTCAGCTACGCGAAGGAGTTCGCCAAGCTCGACGTCGAGGCTCTCAAGCGGGACATCACCACGGTCCTCACCACCTCGCAGGACTGGTGGCCGGCCGACTTCGGCCACTACGGCGGCCTGATGATCCGGATGAGCTGGCACGCCGCCGGCACCTACCGGATCGAGGACGGCCGCGGTGGCGCCGGCGACGGCGGGCAGCGGTTCGCGCCGCTCAACAGCTGGCCCGACAACGCCAACCTGGACAAGGCCCGCCGGCTGCTCTGGCCGGTCAAGCAGAAGTACGGCCAGCAGATCTCCTGGGCCGACCTGCTCGTGCTCGCCGGCAACGTCGCCCTGGAGTCGATGGGCTTCAAGACCTTCGGCTTCGGCTTCGGCCGGCAGGACGTCTGGGAGCCGGAGGAGATCTTCTGGGGCCCGGAGGACACCTGGCTCGGTGACGAGCGTTACGCCTCCGAGAGCGAGATGTCGGCCGGCGTCGGTGCGACCGAGATGGGCCTCATCTACGTCAACCCGGAGGGCCCCCGCGGCAACGCGGACCCGCTGGCGGCGGCGCACTTCATCCGGGAGACCTTCCGCCGGATGGCGATGAACGACGAGGAGACCGTCGCCCTCATCGCCGGTGGCCACACCTTCGGCAAGACCCACGGCGCCGGCATCGCCGACGACCACGTCGGCCCCGAGCCCGAGGGCGCCCCGCTGGAGGCCCAGGGCCTGGGCTGGCTGAGCACCCACGGCAGCGGCAAGGGCGGTGACACGATCACCAGCGGTCTGGAGGTGACCTGGACCGACCGGCCGACGCAGTGGAGCAACCGCTTCTTCGAGATCCTCTTCGGCTACGAGTGGGAGCTGACCACCAGCCCCGGCGGGGCGAAGCAGTGGGTCGCCAAGGACGCCGAGGCGATCATCCCGGACGCCCACGACCCGGCGAAGAAGCACAAGCCGACCATGCTCACCACCGACCTGTCGCTGCGCGTCGACCCGGCGTACGAGAAGATCTCGCGCCGCTTCCTGGAGCACCCGGACGAGTTCGCGCTGGCGTTTGCCAAGGCCTGGTACAAGCTGCTGCACCGGGACATGGGCCCGGTCAGCCGGTTCCTCGGGCCGTGGGTCGCCGAGCCCCAGTTGTGGCAGGACCCGGTGCCGGCCGTCGACCACGAGCTGGTGTCCGACGCCGACGTCGCCGCCCTCAAGGCGAAGGTCCTCGACGCCGGCCTGACCACCGCGCAGCTGGTCTCCACCGCGTGGGCCTCGGCCGCGAGCTTCCGGCACACCGACAAGCGCGGCGGCGCCAACGGCGCCCGGATCCGCCTCGAACCCCAGCGCAACTGGGAGGTCAACCAGCCCGAGCAGCTCGCGACGGTGCTGACGACCCTGGAGGAGATCCAGCGGGAGTTCAACGCTGCCGGTGGCGCACAGATCTCCCTCGCGGACCTGATCGTGCTGGCCGGTTCGGCGGCGGTCGAGAAGGCGGCCCGCGAAGCGGGCGTCGAGGTGACCGTGCCGTTCCACCCGGGGCGTACCGACGCCTCGCAGGAGGAGACGGACGTCGAGTCCTTCGCGGTGATGGAGCCGCGCGCCGACGGGTTCCGCAACTACCTGCGTCCGGGTGAGAAGACCCAGCCGGAGGTGCTGCTCGTCGACCGGGCGTACATGCTCAACCTGACCGCGCCGGAGATGACCGTCCTGGTAGGCGGACTGCGTGCCCTCGGCAACAACGTGGGTGGCGCGTCGCACGGTGTCCTCACCGACCGGCCCGGCGTGCTCACCAACGACTTCTTCGCCAACCTGCTCTCCCCGGGCACCCGGTGGCGGGCGTCGGAGTCCGACGAGCACGTCTACGAGATCCGGGACCTGGCCACCGACGAGGTGAAGTGGACCGCCACCGCGGTCGACCTGATCTTCGGTTCCAACTCCCAGCTGCGTGCCCTCGCCGAGGTCTACGCCAGCCAGGACGCGGGCGCCAAGTTCGTGACCGATTTCGTGTCGGCCTGGACCAAGGTCATGGAGCTGGACCGCTTCGACCTGTCCTGACCCGAGGTTACTGCGCGGGCCCCGGCCGATCCTCGATCGGCTGGGGCCCGTCGTGTCGTGGACCAGCTGGTGGAGGTGACCGATCCGGCGGTGTCCGACGAGTTCGGGCTTTCGGAGTCACCAGCCGCTGGTGCGTCATATTGGACAAAAGCCCCAAAGGTCCCTATGGTATCGCTCGTGCATCTTCTGGCAGCCCTGCTCGGTCCGTTGCTGCTCGTGGGTGGGGTGGCACCGCCCGGTGCGGCGCCGGTCGCCCGCGTGCGGGCGTTGGCGTTGGTGGTCGGGCTCGACATCACCGTGCCTCCCACGGCGAACCTCGGTGGGGGTCTTGCGGGGAGCACCCTCAGCGGGTCGTTGGGGACCGTCACCGTGGCGGACACCCGGTCGGTCAACCCGAACACCTGGACGGCCACCGTGTCCGCCACGGCGTTCGTCACCGGCGGGGGTGGCGCGGGCCGCACCATCGCCAACAGCCAGCTCTCCTACTGGTCGGGGCCGGTGACCAAGCAGACGGGTGGCGGCACCAAGGTGCCGGGTCAGCTCACCGCCGCGCAGGCGGTGACGCTCAGTGTGACGCGGGTCGCGTTCAGCAAGACCTCGGGCAATGGGCAGAACAGGGTGAGCTGGGCCCCTACCGTCCGGGTGGCTATCCCCGTCGGTGCGGTGGCGGGTCTCTACTCCGGAACCATCACCCATTCTGTCGCCTAATGGGTGATTTGTTGCGAATGCGAGTTATGGCGCTGGGGAGTATCTAGCCTGATGGACATGAAGAAGCCAATGCTCGCCCTGGCCGCCGGGGCGGCGGTGCTCGCCGTCGCGTCGCCCGCCGCCGCCGCCCCCTCGGGCGACACCATCGTCACCTTCACCGTGTCCACCGCCAACCTGGACATCGCCGTGCCGGCGTCGGTGAACCTGGGCGCGGCCTTCGCCGGCTCCACCATCACCGGCGCACTCGGCAACGTCACAGTCACCGACAGTCGCTCAGCGTTGTCGGCGACCTGGACCGCGTCGGTGACCAGCACCGCGTTCACCACCGGCGGCGGCACCGGCTCGGAGACCATCCTGCCCAACCTGGTGGAGTACTGGTCCGGTCCGGCAATCGCCACCACCGGCACCGGCACCTTCGTGCCCGGCCAGCCCACCTCGGCCGACGCGGTGACGCTGAACCTGCCCCGGACGGCCTTCTCCAAGACCTCCGGCAGCGGCAACAACTCGGCCACCTGGAACCCCACCCTCCGGGTCACCATCCCGCCGGCGGCCGTCGGTGGCCTCTACTCGGGGGTGGTCACCCATTCGGTGGCCTGACCGATTCCGTGCCGTGGTCCTGGCCGTCGCCGTGCTGGTGACCGCCGGGACACCGGCGCTTGCCGCGCCGCCGTCGCCCACGCCGAGCCCGAGTTTCAGCGGCCCGTCGGCGGCGGTCGGGATCCGGCTGCTCGACGCCCGGTGAACCGACGCGACGACAGCCGTGCGCGCAAGTACATCGTCGACCACGTGCACCCCGGGACCACCATCACCCGGCGGATCGTGGTGGAGAACGTCTCGGAGGTCCGACGGGAGGTCGCCGTCTACGCCGCCGCCGCCGAGGTCGACCGGACGGGCTTCGTCCTCGTGCCCGGCCGGACGCAGAACGAGCTGAGTAGCTGGATCACCGTCGACCGCGGCGAGGTGGAGCTGGACCCCGACGACGAGGCGGTGCTCACGGTGACCATTACCGTGCCGGAGAAGGCGTCCGCCGGCGAGCGGTACGCGGTCATCTGGGCCGAGGTGTCCACCATCGACGGGCAGAACGTCCGCAACATCGGTCGGGTCGGCATCCGGGTGTACCTCTCCGTCGGGCCCGGCGGCGAACCGCCGTCGGGCTTCGAGGTGGCGGGGCTGACCGGCGACCGCGACGGGGACGGTACGCCGGTGGTCACCGCCGAGGTGCGTAACACCGGTCGAAGGGCGCTGGACCTCGCCGGCGAGCTACGCCTCTTCGACGGCCCGGGTGGGCTGTCGGTCGGGCCGGTCCGGGCCGAGGCGGACACGCTCGCCCTCGGCGCCACCACCACCGTGCGGGTGCTGTTGGACCCCCGGCTGCCGGACGGGCCGTGGGCCGCCCGGCTCGACCTCGCCAGGCTGGACCCGGCGCACCGCGACCGGCACGGTCTCCTTCGGTGGGCCGACGGCTGCCGCCGCGACCGGTGCGGACCACTCCGGACTGGTGCTCACCGGCGGACTTGTCGCGTCAGCCGTGGTCCTGCTGCTGTTCACCGGCTACGCCTTCCGCCGTCGGGGCCGCTCCCGGCAGGCGCTACCCGCGTGAGCGGGACGCTGGCCGTGCCGACCCCGCCGGCCCGGCCCGACGGGGTCGGCGTGCGGTGGCGGACCGGGTAACCGACAGAGCAGAAGAGTGCGCAGCACGCAATCGGGCGGGCTGCGCACTCTTCTGTATGCTGTTCTCGTGGGCGGGCTACGCGAACGCAAGAAAATCGAGACCAGGGCGGCGCTGAGTTGGGCGGCGATCCGGCTGACCGTGGCCCGGGGCTTCGACAACGTGCTGGTGGAGGACATCGCCCAGGCCGCTGGCGTGTCCCCACGCACGTTCAACAACTATTTCTCCAGCAAGGCCGAGGCGATCGCCTTCCGGCACCTCGACCGCAGTCGGCGGACGGCCGAGGCGCTGCGCCTGCGGCCGACCGACGAGCCGTTGTGGGCGGCGTTGACCGAGGCGACGCTGGCTCAGTTCGCACCCGGCCCGGAGGTCGCGCAGTCGCCGCCGGGCCCGCACGCGGATTGGGTCGAGGGGCTCACGGTGATGCTGGCCGAGCCGGCGTTGCAGGGTGAGATGCTGCGCGCGAGCGCGATCGCCGAGGACGACCTGGCCGCGGCCGTCGCCGAACGCACCGGCACCGACCTGGAGCGCGACCTGTATCCCCACCTGGTGGCGGCCAGCGTGAGCGCTGCCGTCAACGCGGCGATCCGGCACTTCATCCGCGCCGATCCGCGGATGTCGATGCAGCAGGTGCTCCCCGACGCGTTGGCCCAACTCGCTGCCGGCCTGCCGGCCCCCACTCCACGCTGACCGCCCGGTGCGGACCGCCTGGCGCACCCTGGACCGCCTCCCACGCCGCGCTGACCGCGCATCCTGAACGACCCCCGGCACCGCGCTGACCGCCCGCTCCGCACCGTCCCCGCGCGGCTCACCGCCTCCACCGGCACCTCGTCGGGTGCCTTGCCCTGTTCCTGCCCACGGTCCGCCGCCATCTCGGCGAGCGGGTTCACCATGCCCTCGAAAGGACCTTGCCATGATCGATGTCATCATCGTCGGCGCCGGCCCGAACGGCCTCATGCTCGCCGCCGAGCTGGCCCTGGCCGGCGTCCGACCGGTCGTGTGCGAGCGGCTGTCGGCGCCCACCACCGAGCAGCGCGCCAACGGGCTGGTCGGTCAGGTGGTCCGGATGCTCGACCGGCGCGGCCTGTACCACCGCCTGGTCGACGATCCGGCCCCGCCGCAGCCCTCGCCCGGGTTCGTCTTCGGGGCACTGCCGCTGGACCTGCGGGCAGTGCCGGACAACCCGCTGCACCTGCTCCAGGTCCCGCAGGCTCAGCTGGAGCGGGTGCTCGCCGAGCGGGTCGCCGAGCTGGGCGTGCAGGTGCGCCGCGGGCAGCAGGTGACCGGGCTGACCCAGGGGGCGGACGACGTACGGGTCGCGTTCTCCGACTGTACGACCCTGCGCTGCCGCTACCTGGTCGGCGCGGACGGTGGGCACAGCGTCGTACGCCGGTTGGCCGGGGTCGGGTTTCCCGGCGTGTCCACCGATCGCACGGTCTCCCGTACCGCCCACGTCAGTCTGCCGGCGGAGCTGATCGACGCGTCGACCGGCGGCCTCGCGATCCCCGGGTACGGCATCGTCGCGCCGTTGCGGCACACCCGTACCGAGCGGGGGCTGATCGTGTGGGCCCCGTTCACCGGGCGTCCGCCGACCCTCAGCACGATCGAGTGGCCCGACTCGACGCAGTTCGACGGGCCACTGACCCTCGCCGAGATGCGGGCCAGTGTCGCCCGGGTGCTCGGGGTCGACGTACCGGTCGATCCGCCGGCCGGCGAAGGGCCGCACCTGCTACGCCGCCTGGTGGGAGGCAACACCCGGCTCGCCGAGCGGTACCGCGCCGGACGGGTGCTGCTGCTCGGCGACGCCGCCCACGTGCACTCCGCGATCGGCGGGCCGGGACTCAACCTCGGCCTCCAGGACGCGGTGAACCTGGGCTGGAAGCTGGCCGGGCAGGTGCACGGCTGGGCCCCGGACGGGCTGCTGGACTCGTACGAGGCGGAACGCCGGCCGGTGGCCCAGCGGGTGACCATCTCGACCCAGGCCCAGTCGGCGCTGATCGCCCCGGGCAGCGAGGTCACCGCGCTGCGGGTGCTACTCGGCGAACTGCTCAGCCGGCCGGAGAACGCCGCCCACGTCGCCGCCCTGCTGGCCGGCGCGGACGCCCGTTACGAGATGGGGGAGTCGGGCGGGCCGTTGGTCGGGCGCTGGGCACCCGACCTGGTGCTGCACACCGCTGCCGGCCCGGTACGGCTGGCCGAGCTGACCCGGCCCGCCCGTGCCCTGCTGCTCGACCCCACCGGCATCCTCGCCCCGGTGGCCGAGCCGTGGCGGGACCGGGTCGACGTGGTCACCGGGCGGTTCGCCGTCGACACCGGGCGGACCGATCTGGTCACCGGGCCGGTCGACGCCCACGCCGGGCGGCCCGGCCCGGTCGGGGCCGGCCGGCCGACCGTCCTGCTGCTGCGTCCGGACTGCTACGTGGCCTGGCAGTCCGGCCTGGACGCCTCGGACGAGGACCGGCTGCGGGCCGCACTCATCCGTTGGTTCGGCGCACCCCCGCCCGTCCGGTCGTGACGGTCCCGCCCCGGCCGGGCGGTGACGATCGGTGCGGTCCGACCGTCACCGCCCGGCAGCGAGCGGGGTGCGGGATCAGTCCCGCTGGATGACCATGCCGGCGCCGACGGTGCGGTTGGTGGCCTCGTCGATGATGATGAAGCCGCCGGTGGTGCGGTTGCGGTGGTAGTCGTCCACCAGCAACGGCACGGTGGTGCGCAGCCGGATCCGGCCGATCTCGTTGAGCCCGAGTTCGGTGCTGGCCTCGTCGCGGTGCAGGGTGTTGATGTCGAGGCGGTAGTGCAGCTCGCGGACGATGGCGCGGGCGGAGCGGGTGGTGTGCTTGATGGCGTACCTGCCGCCGACACGCAGCGGGTTGGTCTCGTCCATCCAGCAGACCATCGCCTCGATGTCCTGGGAGACGGTGGGGGCGTTGTTGGGTCGGCAGATCATGTCGCCGCGGGAGATGTCGATCTCGTCGGCGAGGCGGACGGTGACCGACATCGGGGGGAACGCCTCGTCGACCGGCCCGTCGGCGGTCTCGACCGCGCTGATCCGGCTGGTGAAGCCGGACGGCAGCACCATCACCTCGTCGCCGGGCTTGAGCACCCCGGAGGCGACCTGACCGGCGTAGCCCCGGTAGTCGGTCAC
>NZ_JBTMMT010000079.1:0-27712 GCF_055517075.1 Micromonospora sp. DSM 43699 | reverse complement strand
CCGCCCCCTCCGCCCCTCCCCCCGCTCCCCCCGCTAGCCCCGCCGGTGTGCGCCCCGCCGGTGTGCGCTGCCGGGATTAGCCCCGCCGGGTTAGCCCCGGTGATCAAGAGGTTTGCGTCATCCAGAAGCTGGATCGTGACGTAAACCTCTTGATCAACTCCTTGGGAGGTCGGGCTGTCCGGCCGGGGTGGTAGGAATGGCGGGTGGATCAGGGGCTGGCGGGGGATCAGGGGCGGGTGGGGGTGCGGGAGCGGGCCGAGGAGGTGCTGCGGCGGCTCGCCGGTGCGCATGCCCGGCTGCGTGAGGACCAGTGGCGGGCCATCGAGGCGCTCGTGGTCGACAAGCGCCGGGTGCTCTGCGTGCAGCGCACCGGGTGGGGCAAGTCGGCGGTCTACTTCGTGGCCACAGCCCTGCTGCGCGAGCGCGGCGAGCACGGGCCGACGGTCATCGTCTCGCCGCTGCTGGCGCTGATGCGAAACCAGGTGGAGGCGGCGGCCCGCGCCGGCATCCGGGCCCGCACCATCAACTCCGCCAACCTCGACGAGTGGGACCAGATCACCGCCGAGATCCACGCCGGGGCGGTGGACGTGCTGCTGATCAGCCCCGAGCGGCTCAACAACCCGGACTTCCGCGACGCCGTCCTGCCGAGGCTGGCCGCGACCACCGGACTGCTGGTGGTGGACGAGGCGCACTGCGTCTCCGACTGGGGGCACGACTTCCGGCCCGACTACCGCCGGCTGCGTACCTTCCTGGCCAACCTGCCGGAGCGGACCCCGGTGCTGGCCACCACCGCCACCGCCAACGAGCGGGTGACCCGGGACGTCGCCGAACAACTCGGCACCGAACCGACCCCACCCCCCGCCGACCGCGCCGCACCTCCCGCCGACCGCGCCGCACCTCCCGCCGACCGTGCCGCGTCGCCCGCTGCGACCAGCATCGACCGCGCCGCGTCGCCCCCCGACCCTGCGGCGTCGCCCGTCGGCGCCGGTGGGCGGCGGCCGGACGTGCTGGTGCTGCGGGGCACGCTCGACCGGGAGTCGCTGCGGTTGGCCGTGCTCGACCTGCCCAGTCCGGCGCACCGGCTGGGCTGGCTCGCCGATCACCTGGACGCGCTGCCCGGCTCCGGGATCATCTACACGCTCACCGTCGCGGCGGCCACCGAGACCGCCGAGTTCCTGCGCGGGCGCGGCTGGTCGGTGGCCTCCTACACCGGTCAGGCCGAGGACGCCGACCGCCGCGCCGCCGAACAGGACCTGCTCGACAACAAGATCAAGGCCCTGGTGGCGACCAGCGCGCTCGGGATGGGCTTCGACAAGCCCGATCTCGGTTTCGTCGTGCACCTCGGGGCACCGCCCTCGCCGATCGCCTACTACCAGCAGGTCGGCCGCGCGGGCCGCGCAGTCGAACACGCCGAGGTGCTGCTGCTGCCCGGTGTCGAGGACGCCGCCATCTGGCGGTACTTCGCCTCGCTCGCCTTCCCGCCCGAGGAGCAGGTGCGGACGGTGCTGGCCGCCCTGCACACCGACCGGCCGCTCTCCACCCAGGCCCTGGAACCCATCGTCGACCTGCGCCGGACCCGCCTGGAACTGATGCTCAAGGTGCTCGACGTCGACGGCGCGGTCCGCCGGGTACGCGGCGGCTGGCTCGCCACCGGCGAGCCCTGGACCTACGACGAGGCCCGGCTACGTCGCGTCGCCCAGGCCCGCACCGCCGAGCAGCAGGCCATGCGCGAGTACGCGAGCACGCCCGGTTGCCGGATGCGTTACCTGCGGGAGTGCCTGGACGACAGCGGGGCGGACGACTGCGGCCGGTGTGACCGCTGTGCCGCGCCCCTGTTCACCGCCGACGTCTCCGGCCCCGCGTTGACCGCCGCACAGACCTTCCTCGGCCGTCCCGGGGTGCAGATCGCCCCCAAGAAGCTCTGGCCGACCGGCCTCGACGCGGTCGGCGTACCGCTGAAGGGGCGGATTCCCCCGACGGAGCAGGCGCTGCCCGGTCGGGCCGTGGGGCGGCTGTCCGATCTGGGCTGGGGCGGTCGGCTGCGCGGCCTGGTCGGCCCGGACACCGCCGACGGCCCGGTCCCCGACGACGTGACGGCGGCCGTGGTCGAGGTGCTGAAGGCCTGGGCGCACGGCGACGACCCGTGGCCGCGCCGCCCGGCCGGCGTGGTCGCGGTAGGTTCCCGTAGCCACCCGGCCCTGGTCGCCTCGCTCGCCGAGCGCATCGCCACGGTCGGCCGGCTGCCGCTGCTCGGCCTGGTCACCCCGACCGGCCCGGCGGGGGCCGGCGGGCCGCGCGGCAACAGCGCCCAGCGGGTACGCGCCCTGCACGACGCCTTCGCCGTCGCCGACGAGGTGGCCGGGGCGCTGGCCGGGTTGGACGGCCCGGTGCTGCTCGTCGACGACCTGGTCGACTCCGGGTGGACGATGACGATGGCAGCCCGCCTGCTGCGCCGGGCCGGCGCCCCCGACGTCCTCCCGCTCGCCCTCGCCGTCGCCGGCTGACCCGATCCGGATGCCGACCGTTCGCGCCGCCCGCCTCGGGTCGCGCCGCCTGCCCGGGTCGCGGTCTCGGCGATGAGCGGACGGTCGCCGGCAGACGGGCCGACCGGACCCGGTTCCCTGACCGGCCGTATTGCGACCGTCGCCACGGTGTCCGGCCGTCGCGCCGACGCCGACGGCGACGGCGGTACGGTGGGCGGATGGCCGACCAGCGATCCGTCACCCGGCCCGCCGACCCGGCAGGTCGCGGCGGGCCGGCGACCGACGAGGGCAGCTCGGACCAGGTGGACCGGGACGCCCGGGGCGTCGTCGGGAGCGTCGCGGAACCGGCGGACCGGGGTGGAGCGGGCGTCGTCGGGAGCACCCTGGAACCGGTGGACGGGGATGGACCGGGCGTCGACGGGGGCATCGCGGAGCCCGGCGGATGGACGCTGCCCGCGGGTGGGGCCGCAGCCGGTGGTGGGGCGTCGGGGGTCGCTCCGGATCGGGCCACGCTGCGGCTGGCGCTGGTGGTGGGTGGCCTTGTCCTGGCCGTCCTGCTCGGCTTCGGCCTCGGCCGGGCCAACGGGAGACCGGCCGGTCCCACGGCGGCGACCGCGGCCACCGCCACCGGTGACCACACCCACGCCCCCGGCACCGGGGCACACCAGCACGACGCGACCGCCGGGCAGCCGGCCGGCGACGCGGCCACCGGCCTTTCGGTCACCTCCGGCGGCTACACGCTCACCCCGTCGGGTGGGGAGTTCGTCGCCGGGCGGGCGGGTGAACTGCGGTTCCAGATCCGGGACGCCCAGCGGCGGGCGGTCACCCGGTTCGCGATCGTGCACGACAAGCCGATGCACCTGGTCGTGGTACGCCGTGACCTCACCGGATTCCAGCACCTGCACCCGACGATGGCCACCGACGGCACCTGGTCGGTCCCGCTGACCCTGCCCGAGCCGGGCGTCTGGCGGGCGTACACGGATTTCACAGTGGTCGCCGACGACGGCCGGCAGACCCCGGCCACGCTGGGCGTGGACCTGGTCGCACCGGGGGACTACGCGCCCCGCCCGCTGCCCGCCCCGGCCACCCGGGCGACCGTGGCCGGGTTCACCGTCGACTACACGGGCAGCCCGCAGGTGGGGATCGCCGTACCGCTGCGGTTCCAGGTCCGCGACCAGGCGGGACGGCCCGCCAACCTGGAGCGTTACCTCGGCGCGTACGGGCATCTGGTCGCCCTCCGGGAGGGGGATCTGGGCTACCTGCACGTGCACCCCGGACCCGGGCCGGCAGGTGACACGGTGACCTTTTGGCTGACCGCGCCCGGCCCCGGCAACTACCGGATGTACCTGGACTTCCAGGTGGCGGGCGTGGTGCGGACCGCCGAGTTCACCCTCACCGTCCGCTGACCCGGACTCAGCCGGCCCGGCGGGCGGGCCCGACTCAGCCGGCCCGGCGGACCGGGCGGCGGGCCAGGTAGCGGAGCAGATCGCGGATGTGGTGCTTCTCCTCGGCGGGCACCGACGGGTCGGCCAGCCGGTCGAGGATCACCCTGATGTCCGCCTCCACCGGGCCGTCGTCGGCGCGTCGGCGGGGCACCGGCCCCGAGTCGGGCAGGCCGAGCGCCCGGAAGGCCGCCGCGACCGGCAGGTCGAGGGCGGCGCAGAAGCCGCGCACCTTGGCCAGCTCGGGGTAGTCCTGCCAGTCACCGGCGAGCCAACGGAAGACTGTGGACCGGCCGACACCTGTGTGGGCCGCGAGGTCGCTCACCGTCCAACCCCGCTCGTCACGGGCGTCGTCGATGGCCCGCCGCACGAAACGCGCGAACGCCATCTGTGGGGAAACCTCTGTCGAACCCATGCCGGTGAGATCGTCCCCTTCCGGGGGGAGTCGGGGTGTCCGGTGCGCCCTTCGAGGGTAGTACGACGAGCTGACGGTGTGACTCACCGACCGACCGCCGGGCCCCGGCGGCGGGTGCCTGACGGGCTGCGGCGCAGGTCGTGGCCGTTTCGTCGCCCTCGGGGAGCGGTGGCCGTTGTCATCCGTCAACTAAACTCGACAGGTCCCCGGGCCACCGATCCCTTCCCGGACCACTTCCCGGGCCACCCAGGAGGAGCAGCATGGCCGAGCCCGACCGTCCGGTGCCGCACCGCCCGGGTGCGGTCAGTCTCTTCTTCGTCGCCAAGGCGGGCGTCTTCGCCCTGGGCTTCTGGATCTGGTTGCTGGTGCTGGTGGCGACCGGTGACGGGGCGGCGACCGGGGCACACGTCCTGGCCGCCGCCGGCGCTGTCACCACCACCCTGGTGGGGGTGGTGCTCGGCGTCCGGTTGGCCCTGCAACGTAGCGCCGCCGCCCGGCACGCCGAACTCAAACGCCTCCTGGTCGACATCTCCTGGAACGCCTTCGCCGCCGCCGGCAACACCGAGACGTCCGGCAATGTGGTGCCGTTCCCCACCTCGCCCGCCGACGACGAGCGGGGGACGCGCGAGCGGGTCTCCTCGGTCTTCGACCGGTCGACGGGGGAGCGGCCCGGCGGTCGGGGTGGCGACCGGCGTCGCTGAGCCCGGTTCAGGCACCGCCGGTCGGCGTGGGACGGTCGTCGAGCAGGGTGGCCAGCCGTGGGGTCACCTGCCACTGGTCGACCAGCTGTCGGTATTCGGCCTGCGGCCCGTCGCCGCCCGGCCCGCCAGGTGCCCGCTCCGCGCGGCCGCCGGTGCCTGTGCCGGTGCCTGTGTTGGCGTCGGTGCCGGTGCGGCGGGCCCGGATCAGCAGATTCCGGGGGGTGTGCCGGGAGTCGACGAACTCGACCACCTCGGCCCGGTAGCCGTGCGCCCGCAGCAGCCCGGCCCGCAGCGCGTCGGTGAGCACGTCGGCGAAGCGTTCCCGCAGGATGCCCTGCCGGGTCAGCAACTCGTACGGTGCCGGCGTCGGCCGGGCGCGTAGCTGCGCCGCGAGGTCGTGGTGGCAGCACGGCGCGGCGAGGATCCACCGGGCGTCCCAGCGCACCGCCCGGGCCAGCGCCTCGTCGGTGGCGGTGTCGCAGGCGTGCAGCGCGAGCACCAGGTCGGGGGCGGGCTCCACCACCGCGTCGGCGATGGTGCCGGCCACGAAGGAGACCCGGTCGGCCCAGCCGAGGCGTTCGGCCAGCTCGCCGTTGCGCTGCCGTTGGTCCTCTCGGACGTCCACCCCGACCAGCTCCACGTCCAGCCCCCGACCGGTCAGGTACCGGTAGGCGGCGAAGGTCAGGTAGGCGTTGCCGCAGCCCAGGTCGACCACGCGCAGCCGTCCGGTGAGCTCGTCGGGAAGGGTGGCGGCCAGCGCGCGCAGGAAGGCGTCCACCTGCCGCCGCTTGGCGGCGTTGCCGCCGATCGTCGCGAAGATCGGGTCCCCCGGGTCGAGCAGGTACTCCTTGGCCCGGTCGTGGCGCTCCGGCTCGGCCGCCGGACGGCTGGCCGCCGCCCGGTGTACCTGTGCCTCGCCGGACTTGGTCACCCGTAGCTGGAGGGTCGCCACCGCGGTCTCCACGTGCCAGTTGCCGAACGGCTCGGCGAGCAGCGCGTCGACCGCCGCGTCGGCGTCCGCGCCCGGCACCACGTTCCGGGTGTACGGCCGGACGCCGTCGGACGTGGAGATCTGTAGCCTGGTGCCGGCCTTGAGGGCGACCGGGCGTAGTTCGGCGCGTACCACGGAGGGACGCTGCCCCCTGCGTCGGCCGGCGGCGACGGCGCGGGTCAGCGCGGGGTCGAGCAGCAACGCCCGTACCTCGGTCAGGGCGGCGTCGAGCGATTCCGGCATCGTTCCATCATCCTTTCCGCCCGACCGGTTGCCGCGGGCGGGCCGGCCCGGGGTGTCCCGCACCGCACCGGTGCCCCACCCGGCGGCATCCCGCGACAAGCCCGTAGCTGGTCTGCTCCCACCCGCACAGACCCAGAGGGGCCTCAAGATCAGATTGCAGTTTTGCAGACGACACGCCGATGCGAGTACGCGAAATCGCAATCTGATCATGGTGCCCTCTCGCCAACCAAAGCCCGAGGATGAGCTGGGTCTGCTCGTGTCCCGGGCCAAACGGAGGCGGAGGGCCCGGCTACGGGCTGGCTCGGCCCGGGTTCGGGTCCGAATGGTGGTGACGCTGGTCCGCACCGCCGACCCGCCGACGCCCGCCCCGGGCGGAAACGCGACATCCCCCGGGACGCCCATCCGGGCCGGGGGATGTCGGTGGTGTCCGTCAGTCGGCGGTGGCCTCGGCCGGCGTGTCCGTGCCGGAACCGCCGCCACGGCGACGCCGCCGACGACGGGGCCGGGTCGACTCGCCCTCGGCGGCCGGCCCGGTGGCCGCGCCTGCGGCGGTGTCGGTGGCCGCGCCCGTGGTGGTAGCCGCGCCTGCGCCGGTGTCGGTGGACTCCCCGCCGGTCACCGCGGTCGACTCGCCCACGACCACCTCGCCGGCCCGACGGCGACGCCGGTGGCGGGGGGTACGGGTGCCTTCCTCGGCGGACTCGACCGGTGCCTCGGCGGCGTCCGGCGCGTCGGTGCCGGGGCGACCCCGACGCCGTTCGCCGCGACCGCTGCCCGCGCCCCGGCCACTGCTCTCACCCCGGCCGCCGCCGTCGCCACGGCCACTGCTCTCACCACGGCCCCGACCCTCGCCGCGTCGGGGGCTCCGGCCGCTGCTCTCGCCCCGGCGGGACCGGCCACCCAGGTCCTCCTCGACCTCGGCGGAGAGCCCGGCGCGGGTCCGCTCGGCGGTCGGCAGGGTCCCGGTCATCTCGGACGAGATGTCCAGGTCGGTGTAGAGGTGCGGGGAGGTGTGGTAGGTCTCCGGCGGCTCGGGCATGTCCAGGCCGAGCGTCTTGTCGATGATCCGCCACCGGGGCATGTCGTCCCAGTCGACGAAGGTGACCGCGACACCTGTCGCCCCGGCCCGACCGGTACGACCGATCCGGTGGGTGTAGGTGTCCTGGTCTTCGGGGCAGTCGTAGTTGATGACGTGGGTGACGCCGCTGACGTCGATGCCCCGGGCGGCCACGTCCGTGGCGACCAGAGTGTCGATCTTGCCGGCCCGGAACGCGCGTAGCGCCCGCTCCCGCGCGCCCTGGCCCAGGTCACCGTGCACCGCGGCCACCGCGAAACCACGGAAGTCGAGGTCTTCGGCGACCCGGTCGGCGGCCCGCTTGGTACGGGTGAAGATCATGGTCAGCCCGCGCCCCTCGGCCTGGAGGATCCGCGCCACGATCTCGATCTTGTTCATCGAGTGGGTGCGGTACGCCAGCTGCTGGGTCTGCGGCGACGGGCCGGTCTCGGCGGTGTGCCCGGCGTGGATCGTCACCGGCCGGCGCAGGAACCGCCGGGACAGGGTGACGATCGGGTCCGGCATGGTGGCCGAGAAGAGCATGGTCTGCCGGTCCTCCGGCAGCATCGCCAGGATCTTCTCGACGTCGTCGAGGAAGCCCAGGTCGAGCATCCGGTCGGCCTCGTCGAGCACGAGCGCACGGACCCGGTCCAGCCGCAGGTGCTTCTGCTTCTGCAGGTCCATCAGCCGACCCGGGGTGCCGACCAGGATCTCCACGCCCTTGCGCAGCGCGTCGATCTGCGGCTCGTACGCCACCCCGCCGTAGATCGGCAGCACCCGCACGCCCCGGGTGCGCCCGGCGGCGGCGAGGTCCTTGGCGACCTGGATGCCCAGCTCACGGGTGGGTACGACGACAAGCGCCTGCGGCACGCCGTCGCTGCCCTCGCCCGGCGCGAGAAGCCGCTCCAACAGCGGTACGCCGAAGCCGAGGGTCTTGCCGGTGCCGGTCGGCGCCTGCCCGATCATGTCGGTGCCGCGCAGCGCGATCGGGATCGCGTACTCCTGGATCGCGAAGGCGCGGGTGA
The DNA here is from genome assembly GCF_055517075.1 of Micromonospora sp. DSM 43699. NCBI lineage: Bacteria > Bacillati > Actinomycetota > Actinomycetes > Micromonosporales > Micromonosporaceae > Micromonospora > Micromonospora sp. DSM 43699. The sequence goes on along the minus strand of NZ_JBTMMT010000079.1, from coordinate 19,358 downwards.
TGCCCGCCGCGGCCAGGGCCTCGACGGTCTCGGGCCGCGCGCCGAGCGCGGCGAACGTGGGGGCCTCCGGGCGGACCGGGGCGGTGGGGACCAGTTCCTGGCCCTCCAGTTTGTCGAGAATCTGTTCGCTCATCTGGATCTGGGGGTGCCCTCTCGTGGTGCGCCCCGTTTTGTCCTCAGGGCGCGTTCGGTATGGCGCGGGCCACGCGATCGGCGGCGGAAAATCGCCGAGCCGGACCGGGCCGCACGCGCGCCGCAGGCAGGACTTCGATCAGATCGGCGCCCACGGCAACACCCTCATCCTACCTGAGCAGGCAGGCAGACGCCCCTGACCTGGAGGCCCGGCTTTTCGCCGGGGGTGGAAAATGTGACCCGGGTCACCGTCGGCCGCCGTCGGCGGCCGGAGAGCGGGCTGACGGAGCTGACCGGCCACGATCCGGTCAGGGCAGCCCGACACCGGGCCCGGCCTGCGGCGGGATCACCCGCCGCAGGGGCCGGACCGGTTCAGCGAACGGTGAACCCGACCGCGCGGGGGGACGCCTCGGCGATCTCGACGTAGGCGACCTTGCCGACCGGCACGATGACCCGTCGACCCTTCTCGTCGGTCAGGGACAGCGTCCCCTCGGCCTTGGCGAAGGCGTCGGTCACGATCTGCTCGATCTCGGCCGGCGACTGCGCGCTCTCCACAACCAGCTCGCGCGGCGCGTACTGCACGCCGATCTTGACCTCCACTGTGCCTCCTCAGGTGGGCGAAATAGCCGCCGATCGGAAGGCTATCCGATCTCGGGGCAGGATGTTCAGGCCGACTCACCCTGGAGCGGGAAGCTCGCGATGCCCCGCCAGGACAGCGCGGCGACCAGCGCCTCCGCCTCGGCCTTGGGCATCCGCCGGCCGCCGGCCAGCCAGAACTGGGCGGCGGTCTCGGCCGCGCCGACCAGGCCGGAGGCGAGCAGTTCGGCGTGCGGCCGGCTGACCCCGGTGTCCGAGATGATGGTGTCGGTGATCGCCGCGATGCAGCCCTGCTCCACCCGCTCGACCCGCTGCCGGACCGCCGGATCGTTGCGCAGGTCCGACTCGAAGACGAGCCGGAACGCCTCGCTCTCGTGGTCGACGAAGTCGAAGTAGGCCCGCACCGACGCCCCGACCCGCTCCTTGTTGTCGCTGGTGCCGCGCATCGCGTCGTGCACCTTGGCGACGATGGCGTCACAGTGCGTGTCGAGCAGCGCCAGGTAGAGATCCATCTTTCCCGGGAAGTGCTGGTACAGCACCGGCTTGGAAACCCCGGCCCGCTCGGCGATGTCGTCCATCGCGGCGGCGTGGTACCCCTGCGCTACGAACACCTCCTGAGCCGCCGCGAGTAGCTGCTTACGGCGTGCTGAACGGGGTAGCCGGGTGGGCCGGCCGGCAGTCTGCGCACCGTTCCCCACAGCGGTCATGGGAACCTCCGAGTTTCGTCATTCCAGCCGGCACTTCTACCCCGTACCGGTCAGGGCACTCACCCCGGCCCCGGAATTGGCCCGCCGCTGTAACTTATCGCCACTGTCACCACACGGTAGCCTCAGCGAGGGCGACCAAGGAGCGCGCGGTGAGTGAATCAGGGCAACCCGGTGCCGCCACCCCGGGAGAGCACGACGACGGTACGGGTCAGCAGGACGACCTGGCCCGTTCCGTCAGCGGGTGGGCACCTGGGGCCGGGTGGTCCGGCGGGGCCGACGCCCCGGGCTACCGGGAGGCCGGGTCACCGTGGAACCGGGCCGACCCGACGGCGGGCTGGGGTGGGCCGCCCTCGCGACACGGAGACCTACCTGCGCCGTTCACCACTCCGCCGGCCGGCGAGGAGCCCCTCCGTAACGGTCGGGCGCACCACAATGGTCACGACTCGGCACCGGATTTCCCGGCCCCCCCGCGTCATCCGGTGAGCGCCCCACCCGGCGATCCCCGGTACGCCGGAGACGAACCCCGGGTCACCGACGGTGACCGGCTGGTCGTCCCGGCCCAGCGGCCGGTGCCGCCGACCGAGCAACAGCACTCGGCGGAGGCCGCCCGACACTCTTCGGACGATCCCCCCACCCCCGGCGCCGGGCGCTGGCCCGACGGTGACGTTTCCGCCTCGGCCGGCACCGGGCGCTGGCCCGACGGCGACGTGCCCGCATCGGCCCCGCCTGCGGTGCAGGTCCCCCCGGTGGGCACGGCTGCTTCCGGGTTCGAGGTGCCGCCAGGTTTCCACGCCCCCGAGCCGGGCGAGGCCGGGTCCTCCCCGCCCGAAGTCCGCCGCGAGTGGGGTGGCCGCTTTTCCGCCGAGGGTGAGCCGCGCGACGAGGCCGACCGCTTCGCCCCGGGGGAGCCGTCCGCAGGCACCGAGTCGGGTGGCGCACAGCCGCGGCGCACCGAACCGGGTGGCGGAGATCCATATGGTGCCGGGCCGCCTGGTGTCGGGCCGCGTGCTGCCGGGCCGGGGGGTGGCGAGTCGCGTGCCGCCGGGCCGGAGGGTGGCAGGCCGCATGGTGGCGGGGAACGGTCGTCCACCGAGCGCCGGCAGGCCACCGCAGCGGACGAACCGGACTGGTCCGGCCCGAGCTGGAACCGGCCGAGCTGGGGCGGGACCTGGGCGCCCTCCTGGGCCCGCGACGAGGACCCGTCTGCCGCCCGCCGGACCCGGGCCGAACGGGCGGCGGAGTGGTCGGCCGAGCCCGCCCGCCCCTACGAGCCGGTGCGCGCCGAGCCCGCCCGTCCGTACCAGCCGGTGCGCGCCGAGCCCGCCCGCCCGTACGAGCCGGTGCGCTCGGAGGTGCCGCGCCCGTACGAGCTGACCCGCTCCGAACCGGTCACCCCACCGGCGGTACCGGAGCCCACGCCGCCCGTGGTCGACCGATCCGACCGGCACCGGCCGACCGCCGACCGGTCCGCTCCGGGTCATCCCGGCCCCGACCGCCCCGACCGTGACCACCCCGATCGTCACTGGTCCGAGCATCCCGACCCGCCCGGACAGAGCTGGTCCGAGCACCCCGACCCGCCCGGACGGAAGTGGTCCGACCGCACCGACCGGCCCGATCGTGACTGGTCCGACCGCCCCGATCGGGACTGGTCGGCTCGTGACCGGTCGGATCGCACCGGTCGGCCGGGCCAGGACCGGTCCGATCGCACCGATGGCGACCGCACCGACCGCGACCGGTCTGACCAGGAGTGGTCGGATCGCACGGACCGGCCCGGACAGGACCGGCCCGCGCGGGACTGGCCTGACCGCAGCGGTCGACCGGAACGGGGGGAACGGGACTGGTCGGATCCTGCCGCGCGGGACTGGTCCGACCGGGTCGAGCGGTCCGATCGTGAGCGGCCGTCGGGTGAGCCGCCGGTACCGGAGCGCACGGTGGACCGGTCGGCCGAGCAGCCCGGGTGGGCCATGGGCCGACTCGCCGCCACCCCGCCCGCCGTGCCGTCCCTGCCCTATGACGAGCCGGCCGGCATGCCACCCGCCCCTCGCGGCGAGCCGGCCGGAACGCCTCTCCTGCCCCGCGACGAACCGGTCAGGTTGCCGCTGCCCCGGGACGAACCGGCCGGCTTGCCGCTGTCTCGGGACGAGCCGATCAGGTTGCCGTTGTCTCGGAACGAACCGGTCAGGTTGCCGCTTTCCCGGGACGAACCGGTCGGGTTGCCGTCCGCCTCCGGCGGTGAACGGGGCACCGGGCTGCCGGCCACCCCACCGGCCGGTCGTACCGAGCAACCGTTCCGGCTCCCCCGGGACGAACCGGTCGACCGGCCGGCCGCCCCACCGGCCGGCCGCGCCGAGCAACCGTTCCGACTTCGGTCGGTGCCGACGCAGCCGCCCGGTCCCGCCGACCTTCCCGGTCACCCGCCGGAGCCCGCGGCCACCGCCGTCGGCACCCATGCCACCGCCGTCGGCGCCCCCACCGCGAGCGGGCCACGCCGCCTGGACCAGATCCCGCCCGCGCCCGCCCCGACGAGCGACCCCCCCTACGCGGCCCGCCGATCCGCCCCTGACCCGCTGACCACGGCCGAGCCGGTGGTGGACGAACGGAGGCCGGACCGGGGCACGGCGGTGCTGCCGCAGCGCGTCCCTGCCGAACCGGACGTCCCCGTCGTGCCGGAGCCGCCAGCCGTGGAGCCCCCCGCCGAGACCCCCGAACTCGCCCGAATCGCCACCCACCTGCGCCGTGACGACGAGCCTGCCCCACCGCGGGAACGCCCCGAGGGCTTCGACGTCAACGCGATCCTGGACGCCGTACGTGAGGTGGCCGGGGTGCGGGACGCGGCGTTGCGTCGTACCCCGGCCGGGGCACACAGCCTGCGACTCGACCTGTCCGACGGGGCCGACCCGGCGGAGGTGAGCCGGCTGGTGGCCCGACTGCTCCAGGAGCGGATGGGCCTCGCCGCGGCACCGCAGAACCTGTCCGGTGAGCCGAGCGCGCCGGTGCCGCCGCCGCTGCGCCGCCGCACCGGTGAGCCGCGCTCCGGGGAGACCCGTGGCCGCGACGAATCGACCCCGACCGATCGCCGGGACCCGAACCACGGCGCACCGACCGGCCGGGCCCGCACCGGCCTGCCGTCCGCCGGCCTGCCGTCCGCCGGCCTGCCGTCCGCCGGCCCGCCGGCCGTAACCCCGCCGGTGCCCTTGGAGGAGCGGCCGGTCGGTGCGCCCGCCCGGCTGACGGGGGAGCCGTCGGTCGACGGGCCCGGCCCGGAGCGACCGGTTGCCGGGGTCGGCACCGGCGGGGAAGCCCCCACCGGCGGACCGATCTGGGACGAGGAGCAGCCGGCCGAGCAGTCGCCGACCGTGTCCGGGGCACCCCGGCGACGCCGGCAGCCGACCGCCCACCGGGGTCGGGCCAGCGTGGAGGAGACCGTCCCGGGTTCGCAGTTGCCGCCTCCGACCGGGAGCCCGGCGACGCTCAACGCGTCGTACTCGGGTGGTGGGCAGATGACCACGACGGAGACCGCGCCCTCGCGACCGTTGGACACCGGCGGCGTGCCGGGGCCCCGGGTGGTCATCGACCACGTCCAGGTGAGCACCTTCGGCCTGGACGCCAACGTCGAGGTACGCCTGCTCGCCGCCGGTGAACCGGCGGCGGGGCACGCCACCGGGCCGGCCGTGGACGGGTACGTGCTGCGGCTCTGCGCGGTGGCCGCCGCGGCGGCCGTGGACGAGTTGCTGCGCCACGCCGAGCGCACCGTCGAGCGGGGACGCTGCTTCGTCGAGCACGCCGCCGTGGTGCCGTTCGGCAACTGCGAGGTGGCGACAGTGGTGGTGCTGCTGGTCTGCGACGGCTGGGTGGAGCAGTTGGCGGGTTCGGCGCTTGTCGCCGGGGATCCCCGCCAGGCGGTGGTCCGGGCCACCCTGGCGGCGGTCAACCGTCGCCTCGAAGCGCTGCTCGCCTGACTGTGCGGCTGGCCTGATCATGAGCCTGGCTGACCTGGCACGTTGTCGGTACGGGGACGGGACGGGAACACTGCCGGTATGAAGCGCGCCGCCCTCTGGCCCGAGGAGCACCTGCCCCCGCACCGGCTGCCCCCTCCCTGGCCCGGCCGGGCGGTACGCCTCGACGGCATGCTCACCTACGTCCGGGACACCCCGGCCACCGGGCCGGACGCGGAACCGGCGCTCTACGTGCACGGACTGGGCGGTTCGTCGCAGAACTGGACGGACCTCGCCGGCCTGCTCGCCGACCGCCTCGACGGGCAGGCGATCGACCTGCCCGGTTTCGGCCGTAGCGAACCGGGGCTGCGGTACACCATCCCGGCCTTCGCCGAGCGGGTGGTGCGCTGGATCGAGCACTCCGGCCGGGGTCCGGTGCACCTGTTCGGCAACTCGCTCGGCGGGGCGGTCTCGGTGTACGTCGCAGGTCGCCGGCCGGACCTGGTGCGTACCCTCACCCTGATCTCGCCGGCCCTGCCGTTCCTGAACTTCGGCCGCTCGTTGCAGGGGCGGATGCTGCCGCTGCTGGCCATCCCGCGCGGGGAGCGGCTGGCCGCCTGGCGGCTCGCCCAGCTGGCCCCGGAGGTGATGGCCCAGCAGGCGATGGAGGCGTGCGTGGCCGACCTGAGCCGGATCAGCGAGCAGCGCCGGCAGGAAGCGCTGGAGGAGATCCGGATCCGGTACGAGGCGACCCACTACGCCGCCGCGTACGTCCGCACGTTCCGGGGCCTGGTCGCCAGTTTCCTGCGGTCGTACCTGCCGGGGCCGGGGTCGTTGTGGCGGATCGCCGCGGGGATCCAGGCGCCTGCGCTTGTGGTGGGGGGTATGAAGGACCGGCTGGTGGACGTCCGGGTGGCCCCGCAGACGGCCCGGATCATCCCGGACAGCCGGCTGATGATGCTGGCCGGTGTCGGGCACGTGGCGCAGCTGGAGGTGCCGCGTACGGTGGCCCGCGCCGTGCTGCACCTGCTCGCCGAGGTGGCCGGGAGCACGCCGCCCGACCGGCCCCCCACGCCGCCCGTCAGTGGTGACGTCGGGCGGCCTGACGCCGACACCCACCCCGGCGGTGACGTCGCGCCACGGGCCGGCGGGAGCGACGCGCCGGAGTGCGGTGGTGACGCGGCGTGGCAGCCCGAGGTGGCATCCTGAGCCGGATGTCTGCGCTCCTACGTCACGGTCCGCGACCGACCCGCGGCACCCGCCGCCCTTCCGTCGCCCTGCGCCGCCTCTCCCTGGCCCTGCGCCGCCTGCCCGTCGCCCTGCGCCGCCTGCCCGTCGGCACCGGTCGGTCGCGTCCGGCGGTGCTGGCCGTCGTACTGCTGCTGGTGGTGGTCTCCGGCGGGCTGGCGGTCACCGCAGGTGCCGAGCCGGGTGTCGGTCGGCTGGTCGCCAGGCCGGTGGCGACCCCCGTCGCACCGTCCGGCACCGCCCTCGGCACCGGCTACGCGTCGGGAGCCGCTGGTGTCTCAGGGTCGGTCGGTGAGCTCGGGCGGGCGGGGCTCGCCCACGGCTCCGGGCCGGTCGGCCCGTCCGCTGCGGCCGGACCGGTGCCGCCGGTCGAGGTGCCGTCCGCGGAGCAGGCCGGGGCCGTGGTCCCGACGACGACCGTGCCGCCGTTGGCGTTGTCCGGGCCGGTGCCGACGACCGGCGGGGGCACCTTCCGGTACGACGACCGGGCCGGGACCATGCTCGGCCGGTCCGGCGTGCTGCGGCGGTACCGGGTGGCCGTGGAGGACGGCTCCGGCGAGGACGTCCGGGACTTCTCCGACCAGGTGCAGGCGGCGTTGGCCGGGCCGGGCAGTTGGGTGGACGGCGGGCGGTTGCGGCTGCTCCGGGTGCCGGGGAACGCGCCGTACGACTTCACCGTCGAGCTGGCGACCCGGAACACCGCGGGTCGGTTGTGCCGGGCCGGGGGCGTCGACATCCGGGTCGATGGCGTGCCCTACACGTCGTGCCGGGCGCCGGGGAAGGTGATCCTCAACCTGGACCGGTGGCGGACGTCGGTGCCGCACTTCGTCCGGGGTGGTGTGCCGTTGGCGCTGTACCGGACGTACGTGGTGAACCACGAGGTGGGCCACCAGTTGGGGCACCGTCACGAGGGGTGCCGGGGGTCGGGGCGGCCGGCGCCGGTGATGCAGCAGCAGTCGCTGTTTCTGCACGGCTGCACGGCGAACCCGTGGCCCTACCTGAACGGAAAGCGGTACGCCGGCCCGGCGGTCTGAACCAAGGGCTGTCCCGCTGAGCCGTTACCGGTGAGGTGAAACATCCTCCCGTAATATGCGGCAATAGCACCGATATGCCCGATTGGTCTGCCATGCTGGGCGGGTGAGCACCCCGACCGAGTCCGCCGGATGCCCGGAGCCGCCGACCACCGGCCGGCCCGATCAGGCCCAGGCCGATCAGGCCCAGGCCGATCAGGCTCCGGCCGACCCGGGTCAGGCCGGCCCGTACGCCGCGCCGTGGCTTGGCGTACCCCGCCGGAGGGCGGCGTGGCGCGGCGTACCGGGCGTTGGGCCGTACCGAAGCCGTCGGTCGCGCCGTCGTCGCCGGGCGGCCCTGCTCGGCCTGGCGCTGCTCGGCGTGGGCGGGTTCGTCACGGTGTACCCGGACGACCGGTCGGACCATCCGGCGCAGGTCGTCGGCCGGATGGCCGACGGTGCCGGCGGCGGGCGGCTGGCCGACGGTGCGGCCGGGGAGCGGCCTGCCGCCGGTTATCCGCGCAGCGGACCCGGTCGCTTCACCGCTGCCGACGGCCGTTCCGAGGTGTCCGGCTTCGACGGCCCGCTGTACCGCTACCGGGTCGAGGTGGAGCAGGGCACCGGTCAGGACGTGGACGTGTTCGCCGCCGCCGTGGACGACACCCTGGGCGACCCGAACAGCTGGATCCGCTCCGGTGAACTGCGGTTCCAGCGGGTGCCGGAGGCCGACGACGCCGACTTCACCGTCTACCTCGCCACCCCGGCCACCTCCGAGCGGATCTGCGCCGAGGGCGGGCTCGACACCGAGGGCTACACCTCCTGCCGGCTGCCCGGACGGGTGGTCATCAACCTGGCCCGCTGGATGGAGGCCGTGCCGGACTACGGGGCACCGCTGTCGGTCTACCGGACGTACGTGGTGAACCACGAGGTCGGGCACGAACTCGGCGAGGAGCACCAGGCCTGCCCCGGCCCCGGCGAGCCGGCCCCGGTGATGCAGCAGCAGACGTACGGGCTGGACGGCTGCGTGGCGAACGCCTGGCCGTACGTCGACGGCTCCCGCTACGCAGGCGACCTCGTCCCGGGTAGCTGAGATATTCCCGCTCCCGTATGTCGGACGGGGTGTCCCTGCTCATGGCCGGGCGGCGCTCCGGCGAGCAACAATGGGCCGGTTCGCCACCAGCCGATCCCGGGGAGTCCACCGTGTCGTTGCCCCCGCTCGTCGAACCCGCCGCCGAGCTGACCGTTGACGAGATCCGCCGCTACTCCCGCCACCTGATCATCCCTGACGTCGGGGTGCAGGGGCAGAAGCGGCTGAAGAACGCCCGGGTGCTCTGCGTCGGCGCCGGCGGTCTCGGCTCGCCGGCCCTGATGTACCTGGCCGCGGCGGGGGTCGGGACGCTCGGCATCATCGACTTCGACACCGTCGACGAGTCCAACCTCCAGCGCCAGATCATCCACGGCGTCTCCGACATCGGCCGGTCCAAGGCCGAGTCCGCCGCCGCGTCGATCCGTGAGATCAACCCGCTGGTCCAGGTGGAGATCCACAACACCGCGCTCGACCGGGAGAACGTCCGGGACATCTTCGCCCGGTACGACCTGATCGTCGACGGCACCGACAACTTCGCCACCCGGTACATGGTCAACGACGCGGCGGTGCTGCTCGGCAAGCCGTACGTCTGGGGGTCGATCTACCGGTTCGACGGCCAGGCGTCGGTCTTCTGGGCCGAGCACGGTCCCTGCTACCGCTGCCTCTACCCGGAGCCCCCGCCGCCCGGCATGGTGCCGTCCTGCGCCGAGGGCGGCGTGCTCGGCGTGCTCTGCGCGTCGATCGGCTCGATCCAGGTCAACGAGGCGATCAAGCTGCTCGCCGGGATCGGCGAGCCGCTTGTCGGCCGGCTGATGGTCTACGACGCGCTGGAGATGGAATACCGCAAGATCAAGGTCCGGAAGGACCCGAACTGCGTGCTCTGCGGTGAGAACCCCACGGTCACCGACCTGCTGGAGGACTACGAGGACTTCTGCGGCGCGGTCTCCGAGGAGGCCCAGGAGGCGATCGTCGACTCGACCATCACCGCCACCGAGCTCAAGGAGTGGCAGGACGCCGGCAAGGACATCTTCCTGGTCGACGTCCGGGAGCCCGCGGAGTACGAGATCGTCCGGATTCCCGGCTCCACCCTGATCCCCAAGGGCGAGATCATCTCGGGTGAGGCGCTGGCGAAGCTCCCGCAGGACCGGCAGGTCGTGCTGCACTGCAAGTCCGGGGTCCGCTCGGCCGAGGCGCTCGCCGCGCTGAAGGCGGCCGGGTTCCGCGACGCGGTGCACGTCCAGGGCGGGGTGCTCTCCTGGATCAAGCAGATCGATCCCTCGCTGCCCGCGTACTGACCGGCGACCCAGGTCGGGGGCGGCGACGAACCGCCCCCGGCCCCGACCGATTCCCCGAGGCAGGATCGCCTCCGTGCCGGTAGCGTCGGCGTCGTGGTCGACTTGGATGCCGCGATCGGCTTCGTCGTGGCGCACGGCGACGCGGTGGATCGCGCCCGGCTGTCCCGGCTGCGCACCGGCGCGTCCGTACCCGACGAGCTGCTCGACGCCGCCGAGGTCGGGCAGACCGTCGACGGCGGCTGGCCCGCCCTCCTCGGCGGTGACGTCCCGTCCGTCGACGCCACCTGCTTCCGCCTGGCCGAGCTGGACGACCTCGGCGCGCTCGGTCGGCCGGCGGCCCGGCACGCACTGGACTGGTTGGCCGCCCGGCAACTGCCCGACGGCGGCTGGGACGAGGACCCGAGGCTGGCCGGCAGCGCCCCCGAGTGGGCCACCCCGGGCGACCCGGAGGCCCGGCTCTACCTCACCGCCAACGCCGCGTTCTGGCTCAGCGTGGCAGGTCGGGACGCCCGTGCCGCCGGCCCGCTGGACCACCGCGTCGGCGGGGCGTACGCCGGGGTGGTGCAGGCGGCGGCGCAGGCCCTGGCCGGGCAGCTCGCCCCGGACGGCACCTGGCCGTCCTTCCTGGCCGCCGGCTGGCTGAGCGCGGCCGTGCTGCACCGCCAGCAGCTCTACTACGAGTCGGCCCGGATCCAGGCGGTGCTCGCCGAGCGGATGCCGAAGCTCTCCCCGGCCGACGTGGCCGCACTGGCCGGCACGCTGCGCCGGGTGGAGGTGGGCGAGGAGCAGTGGGTGCTGGTGTCGGCCCGCAAGCGCCTCGCCGAGACCCAGCGCAGCGACGGCGGCTGGGACAGCGACGACGGCCACCAGTTCGACGTGCACACCACGCTCACCGCGATCCGCGCCTGCCGCCCGATCAGGCCGGGTGGCTCAGCGTAGGTGGCCGTCGCCGGTCACCACGTACTTGGTGGAGGTCAGCTCGGGCAGCCCCATCGGCCCCCGGGCGTGCAGCTTCTGGGTGGAGATGCCGATCTCCGCGCCGAAGCCGAACTCGCCGCCGTCGGTGAACCGGGTGGAGGCGTTCACCATCACCGCCGCCGCGTCGACCCGGGCCACGAACTCCCGGGCGGCGGCCTGCGAGTCGGTGACGATCGCCTCGGTGTGGCCGGTGCCGTAGCGGCGGATGTGCGCGACCGCCGCGTCGAGCGAGTCGACCACGGCGACGGAGATGTCGGCCGACAGGTATTCGGTGGCGAAGTCCTCGTCGGTGGCCGCCACCACGTCGGGGGAGTACGCGGCGACCTCGGGGGAGCCGTGCACGGTCACCCCGGCCTCGGCGAACGCGGCAAGCACGGCGGGCAGGAACCCGTCGGCGACGTCGGCGTGCACAAGCAGCGACTCGGCGGTGTTGCAGGTGCTCAGGCGCTGGGTCTTGGCGTTCAGGGCGATCGCCAGCGCCTTGGCCGGGTCGGCGGCGGCGTCCACGTAGACGTGGCAGTTGCCCACCCCGGTCTCGATCACCGGCACCGTCGACTCCTCGACCACCGTGCGGATCAGCGACGCCCCGCCGCGCGGGATCAGCACGTCGACCAGGCCCCGGGCCCGCATCAGCTCCTTGACCGAGTCCCGGGAGCCGGCGTCGAGCAGCTGCACCGCGTCGGCCGGCAGGCCGGCACCGGCGACCGCGTCGCGCAGCACCGCCACCAGCGCCGCGTTGGAGTGCGCGGCCGAGGACGACCCGCGCAGCAGCGCCGCGTTGCCGGACTTCAGGCAGATGCCGGCGGCGTCCACAGTCACGTTGGGCCGGGCCTCGTAGATGATCCCGACCACCCCGAACGGCACCCGGACCTGCCGCAGCTCAAGCCCGTTGGGCAGGGTCGAACCCCGGACCACCTCGCCCACCGGGTCGGGCAGCGCGGCCATCTCGCGCAACGCGTCGGCGATGCCGGCCACCCGGCCCGCGTCGAGGGCGAGCCGGTCCAGCACGGCCGCGCTCAGCCCGGCCTCCCGCCCGGCCGCCAGGTCCGCCTCGTTCGCGGTCAGGATCTCCGGCGTACGCGCCACCAGCGCGTCGGCCATCGCGCACAGCGCGGCATCCTTGACCGTACGGGTGGCGACCGCCAGGGCCTCCGCCGCGTCCCGGGCCCGCCGGGCCTGCTCGACGACGCTCATTGCGCACTCCTCGGGTGTCCGGAGGTGCCCCCCGCGCGGGGGCACCCGTGTCACAGCAGTACCAGGTCGTCGCGGTGCACGACCTCACGTTCGTACGCCGGGCCGAGCGCCGCGGCGAGTTCCCCGGTGGACCGGCCGAGCAGACCGGGCAGTTCCACCGCGTCGTAGTTGACCAGCCCCCGGGCCACCGACGCGCCGTCGACGTCGACCAGGTCCACCGGATCCCCGGCGGTGAACGTGCCGTCCACGGCGGTGATCCCGGCCGGCAGCAGCGACTTGCGACGACCCACCACGGCCTGCACCGCGCCCGGGTCGAGGTGCAGCCGGCCCCGGGGTGCGGTGGCGTGCGCCAGCCAGAACAGCCGGGCCGCCGGGCGTCGACGGGCCGGGTGGAAGAACGTGCCGACCGGTTCGCCGGTCAGCGCGGCACCGGCCAGCGGGGCGGCGGTCAGCACCACCGGGATGCCGAAGCCGGTGGCGATCCGGGCGGCCTCCACCTTGGTGACCATGCCGCCGGTGCCGACCCCGGCCCGACCCGCGCCGCCGATGTCGACGCCGACCAGGTCGGCCTCGCCGCGTACCTCGGTGATCCGGGTGCTGCCGGGCCGGGTGGGGTTGCCGGTCCAGAGCGCGTCGACGTCGGAGAGCAGGACCAGCAGGTCGGCGTCGACCAGGGCGGCGACCAGGGCGGCCAGCCGGTCGTTGTCGCCGAACCGGATCTCCTCGGTGGCGACCGTGTCGTTCTCGTTGACGATCGGCACCGCCCGCAGGTCGAGCAGCTTGCGCAGGGTCCGGTACGCGTTGCGGTAGTGCACCCGTCGGGTCACGTCGTCGACGGTGAGCAGGACCTGCCCGACGGTGAGCCGGTGCCGGGCGAAGCCGGCCGCGTACCTGCCGATCAGCAGGCCCTGGCCGACGCTGGCGGCGGCCTGCTGGGTGGCCAGGTCGCGCGGGCGGCGGGGGAGCCCGAGCGGGGCGAGCCCGGCGGCGATCGCCCCGGAGGAGACCAGCACCACCTCGCGGCCGGCGGCGACGAGCGCGGCGAGGGCGTCCACCAGGGTGTCCACCCGGGCCTCGTCCAGGCCGCCGGTCGCGGTGGTCAGCGAGGAGGAACCGATCTTGACGACGATCCGCCGGGCCTGGGTGACTGCTTCACGCACCCGCCCATTCTGCGCGGTCGGCCCCGACGGACCCCGCCGCGTTCCCATATCCTGGCCGGTCGTGACGCCTGAGGAGTACGTGGAGGCGGTGCTCGCGCTGGTCGAGCGGATTCCGCCGGGCCGGGTGATGTCCTACGGGGCGATCGCCGACGCGCTCGCCGAGCGGTCCGGGCGGGCCTCGGCCCGGCTGGTCGGCTCGATCATGGCCCGGCACGGCGCTGCGGTGCCCTGGCACCGGGTGGTGAACGCGGCGGGCCGGCTGCCACCCGGGCACGAGGTGCGGGCGCGGGCGCTGCTGCGGGCCGAGGGCTGCCCGCTGCGGGGTGCCGGGGTGGATCTGGATGCCGCCAAATGGTGGCCGGATGAGGGGCGGTGACCAGGGGGTAACGTGAGTAACATTCGGCCGCATGGACGCGCCACCGGCCGAGCCCGGCTCCCCACCCGCCGGCCCGCCCGCGCCGACCGCCGGGGTGTCCCGGACGGACGTCGGCGGGTCCGTGCCGGCCGCCCGGGCACCCACCTCGGACGGCGTCCCGGCCCGGTCCGTCGGCCGCCCCGGCCCCGACCCGTTGCCGCGTCGGGTGCACGCCGGTTACGCGCTCGGCTCGTTGGCGACCGGGGCGTTCGGCACCGTGCCCGGGTTGCTGCTGCTGCCCTACCTGACCGACACGCTCGGGGTGGCCGCCGGGCTGGCCGCCCTGCTGGTGCTGTTGCCGAAGGCGTGGGACGTGCTTGTCAACCCGGTCGCCGGGCGCATCTCCGACCGGACCCGCTCCCGGCTGGGGCCACGCCGGCCGTGGCTGCTCGGCGCCGGGCTCGCCCTGGCGGTGCTCTTCGCCGCCATCTTCGCCGCGCCCTTCGGTGCCGGGCCGGCCGCCGGGGCGTACGTGGCCGTCGCCTTCCTCGCCACCGCCACCGCGTTCGCCTTCTTCCAGGTCCCGTACGTGGCGATGCCGGCCGAGCTGACCGACGACGCGGCGGAGCGTACCCGGTTGATGAGCTGGCGGGTCGCGGTGCTGGCGCTTGCCATCCTGATCTCCGGCGCGGTGGCCCCGATGGTGGTCACCGCCGGTGGCGAGGGGGTGGCCGGGCACCGCTGGATGGGGGCGTTCGTCGCCGCGCTGATCGCGCTCGGCGCGCTCGGCGCGTTCCTCGGCACCCGGTCGGCGGCGACCGGCACGGTGACCGCGACCGAACCGACGCTGCGCGCCCAGCTCGCCGTGGTCGCCGCCGACCGGCCGTTCCGGGCGCTGCTGCTCTGCTTCGTCGTCCAGTCCGCCGGGGTGGCGACCATCCTGGCCGGGGTGAGCTACTTCGCCGCCCAGATCCTGCGGGACCCGACGACCGGGCCGACCGTGCTGTTCGCCTGCTTCGTCGGGCCGGCGCTGCTGGTGATGCCGCTGTGGACCCGGCTCGGCCGCCGACTGGGCAAGAAGACCGCGCTGGTCACCGCCTCGCTGCTGCTGGCCGCCGGGGCGGCGGCCCTGGTGGCCGCGCCGGTGCTGCCCGCCGCCGCCGTCTACGCGGTGGTCGCGCTCCTCGGCGTCGGGTACGCCGGCCAGCAGGTCTTCGCACTGGCCCTGCTCCCCGACTGCGTGGCGGCCTCGACCGCGCGCACCGGCCGCCGCCAGGCCGGAGTCTTCACCGGCCTGTGGACCGCCGGCGAAACCCTCGGGCTGGCCCTGGGCCCCGGCATCTACGGCCTGATCCTGGCCCTGTCCGGCTACGTCTCCTCGGCCACCGGCACCGCCGCCCCCCAGACCCCCACCGCCCGCCTAGGCGTCCTCCTGGCTTTCACCCTGATCCCCGCCCTCCTGATAGCCCCCGCCACAACTCCATGATCGACGAAAACGGGGTGCCTGCGGAGCAGGTGCTGGACGAGGTTCGGCAGTTGCGGGCGGGGGATCGGCCGGTGCACGGGGGGCGGTTGTTCGCCTATGTGTACGACCCGGGGGTGGGAGGGCTTGACGCGTTGGCCGGCGCGGCGCATGCGGAGAGTGCGCATGTGAACGGGCTTGATCCGACTGCTTTTCCGTCGCTGCTGGCGATGGAGAACTGGTTGGTCGGGGCGGCCGGTGGGCTGCTCGGGGGTGGGCCGGGCAGCGCCGCGCCGGAGGTGGTGGGCAGCGTCACCAGCGGTGGCACCGAGTCACTGATCCTGGCGGTCAAGGCGGCCCGGGACGCCCGCCCGGAGCTGACCGCACCCCGGATCGTGGTGCCGGCGAGCGGGCACGCCGCCTTCGCCAAGGCCGCCCACCTGCTCCGGGTCACCCTCGACACGGTCGGAGTCGACCCGGCCACCCTGCGTCCGTCGGTCGCCGACATGGCCGCGGCGATCCGCCCGGAGACGGTGCTGGTGGCCTGCTCCGCCCCGTCGTACGCACACGGGGTGGTCGACCCGGTCGCCGGGATCGCGCAGGTTGCGGCGGCGGCCGGGGTGCGTTGCCACGTGGACGCCTGCTTCGGTGGCTGGACCCTGCCCTACCTGCGTCGCCTCGGCGTGCCGGTGCCGCCGTTCGACTTCACCGTCGACGGGGTCACCTCGATCTCCGTCGACCTGCACAAGTACGCGTACGCCCCGAAGGGCGTGTCGGTGCTGCTGCACCGGGACGCCACGCTGCGCGCCCCGCAGTACTTCGCGTACGCCGACTGGCCCGGCTACACGATGATCAACCCGGTGCTCGCCTCGACCCGCTCGGGTGGCCCGATCGCCGCCGCGTACGCCACCCTGCGGCACCTCGGCGACGACGGCTACCTGCGGCTCGCCGCCGCCACCCGGGAGGCGGTCGGTGCACTGGCCGCCGCCGTCCGCGCGGTCGACGGGCTGCGGCTGATGGCCGAGCCGGAGTCCACGGTGGTCTGCTTCACCAGCACCGACCCGGCGCTCGACCTCTTCGTCCTGGTCGACGAGCTGACCGCCCGGGGCTGGCACACCCAACCCCAGCTCCGGTACGCCGACCTGCCCGCCAGTGTGCACCTCACGGTGACCGCCTCGGTGGCCCCCCGGGTGGCCGAGTTCGGTCCGGACCTGGTCGCCTCGGTGGCCGCCGCCCGCCGGGCCGGGCCTGTCGAGCTGCCGGCCGAGCTGGTCGCCCTGGCCGGGTCGCTGACCCCGGACGCGCTCACCCCGGAGCTGGTCGCCGGCCTCGCCGCCGGGCTGGGGCTGGCCGGGCCGGGGTCGGGTGGATCGGCCGAACCGGTCGGACCTGGCGGGCCGGGGTCGGATGGATCGGCCGAACCGGTCGGACCTGGCGGGCCGGGGTCGGGTGGACCCATGCCTACGCCGCCGGACCGGATGGCGGTGGTGAACACCTTGCTCGACGCCGCGCCCGCCGCGCTGCGGGAACGATTGCTCGTGGAGTTCGTCGGCCTGCTCCAACGCCCCACCTGGTGACCCTCCCGGGCCCGCCACCCGGAGTCCGCCCGGTTCGGCGGACCCCTGGTGGCAGTGACCCGGCCAGCCCCGCCCGCCCGGCCCCGCCCGCCCGGCCGATTGTCGTGCCCGGTCGGGTGGTCACCGGTAGGGCAGCGGGGCGCCGTTGTCGTGTTCGATCACCTCCGCGACGACCTGGTTCTCGGCGTCCAGCGCCTCGGCGGTCACCTCGGCCGTGCCCGCCCCGAGTGGGTCGTCGGCCGCCACCCGCAGCCCGAGGGTCAGCTGGAACTCCGCCCCCGGCGCCAGCTGGCCCAGGTCGCAGCGCACCGGCCCACCGGTCGTCGCCGGTGCGGCCCGGCAGGCCGACCAGTCGCCGCCGTCCGGGCGTAGCGCCGACGGCAGGTCGAACCGCAGTGCCACGGAGTGGGCCGGGGCGGTGCCCACGTTGCGGACCCGTACCGTCGTGGTGCCGGTGCGGGCGCCGTCCGGCCCGGCGTTGAGCACCAGGTCAGTGGCGGTGACGACGAGGTTCACCAGGTGCGGATTCGTCGGGAAGCTGGTCGGCCCGGAGACCTGGCGGAAGGACCCGCCGTCCCAGCGGTAACCACGCCACTGCCGCAGCGACCACCTGCCGTCCCAACCACCGCCCGGGTAGAGGTCACCGACCTGGATCCGGACCACCCCGTCGCCGCGTACCTGCATCCCGATCAGCCACTGGGGCCGCTCCCGGGCGCTGAGGACCACCCGTCCGACGGTGACCACCCGGCCGGCGGTGTCCCGGTCGAAGGCCACCACCTGCTGCCAGCCGTGGGTGCCGAAGACGCACTGCACCAGCGCCACCGTCTCCTGCGCCCCGTCCCCGTCCACGTCGCCGTGGTGCAGTGCGAGCAGAGCGTTCTTCCCCCACTGGCCTTCCCCGGTCAACCGGACGTCCCCGGTCTGGCACTCCGCGCTGGCCGGCCAGGTCGGCAGCGTCACCGGGGTGGCCAGCAGTTGGCTCCGGCTGATCCGGCCGTCGGGCGGCGTCGGCGTCGGGCCCGCGCTGCTCGGCGAAGGGCTACCGGTCGGGGTAGTCGGCACGCTCGACGTCGGCGGGCTGGTCGGGTCGGGCACGGGCAGCACCGGGCCGGGCCGGGGCTCCGGGCGGTGCAGCGCGACGTAGCCCAGGGTGGGGGCGGTGAACAAGGTGAGCAGTGCCGCGAGCCATGCGACCCACCGACGGCGGCGACGCAGCCGCACGGTCCGTCGGACGGCGGCCGGGCCGGGCACCACCACCGCCGCCAACACGGTACGGCGGTAACGGGCGAACTCCTCGGTCGGATCGAGGATCTCCGACTCAGGCATCTCGCACCTCCTCGGTGCTCTCACGCAGGTGCGTCGCCAGGGCGGTCCGGCCCCGGTGCAACCAGGACTTCACCGTTCCCTCGGCGACCCGTTCCTGGGTGGCGATCTCGGCGACCGACAGGTCGGCCAGGTAGTGCAGGACGACCGCCCGGCGTTGCTTCGGCGGCAGCTGCGCCAACGCGACGTCGACCGCCACCCGGTCCGGCGTCGGCCCGGCGACGTGCGCCTCCCGCTGCCGGGACAACCACGCCTGGGCGGTCCGCAGCCGTCGCCACCGGTTGTGGCCGAGGTTCCAGGCGACCTTGCGTACCCAGGCCAGCGGGTCGTCGTAGCCGGCCACCCGGTCCCACCGCACGTACGCCCGGCAGAACGCCTCCTGCACCAGGTCCTGCGCCTGCCCGAGGTCGCCGGTGTAGGCGGTGAGCTGGACGACCAGCCCGCGGAAGTGGGCGTGGTAGAACCCGTCGAAGGTCAGTTGCGGCGGTTCGGGTCCGGAGTCCGGTGGTGGATCACCGACCCGCATGCCTCTCGTCACAGTCACTCGTCCTCCCCGTGGTTGCCGGCGCTGCGCACCCGAGGTGCGGCCCGCCGTCACAGGGGTAAGAGCCCCGGCCGGCCCCGGTGGTTGCGCCCGACGCTGTGGTTGACTGTCCATTGGGAGACAGCGCAGCGGCCACGGCGACGGACGGTCGCCGCCCGGCCGGACGGGACGGGAGGCGGTCGTGCAGTTGCCGGGAGTGCTCGGCGAGCCGATCCGGTTCGTGCTCAACTGGGGTCGCCGTTACTCGCTCTGGGTGTTCAACTTCGGCCTGGCCTGCTGCGCGATCGAGTTCATCGCCACCAGCATGGGCCGGCACGACTTCATCCGGCTCGGCGTCATCCCGTTCGCCCACGGCCCCCGGCAGGCCGACCTGATGGTGGTCTCCGGCACGGTTACCGACAAGATGGCCCCGGCGATCAAGCGGCTGTACGACCAGATGCCCGAGCCGAAGTACGTGATCTCCTTCGGTGCCTGCTCCAACTGCGGCGGCCCGTACTGGGACTCGTACTCGGTGACCAAGGGCGTCGACCAGCTCATCCCGGTCGACGTCTACGTGCCCGGCTGCCCGCCCCGGCCGGAGGCGCTGCTGCACGGCATCCTCCGTCTCCAGGAGAAGATCGCCGCCGAGCGGTCCGGCATCGGCGGCGTCGACCGCACCGACCCCCTCGCCCCACTGGCGGACGTCACCCCCTCCTACGGCGTAGTCCCGCGCCCGGTCGAGTCCCTCACCGCCCCCCCGGTCCGCCCACCCACC